>JBKKBS010000252.1:0-16525 GCA_046713815.1 Tepidiformaceae bacterium | reverse complement strand
GTCCCGATCACCGGCTGTCCGCCGGGGTCCTTGAAGAACCACATCTGGCGTACCCACGAACGCTCGAAGGCGGGGTTGATCCGCTGCACTCCCGCAAGGTAGCGCTCGAAGACCTCTTCGACGTCGAGGTCGAGGATCGGGTCGCCCGGGCTGGCGTAGTTCGAAAGGTAGACGACGTGATTTCCGCCGTAGTCCTCGGGTTTCATGAAGTTCGTGTGTTCGACGCAGGCGACGAACGGCAGGTCGTCGCCGATGCTCAACCAGTAGATGTCGCTCAGCGGGCGGTTGAGCGCGAGCACGAGGCAGCTCGCCCACTGGTAGTGGACGCGGTCGAGAATCTCCGTGTAGCTCTCGGGAAGCGCATCCGTGATGCGGCGCGTGATGATGTTCGGCGTGGTCATGAGCACTGCGTCGAACGCATGGAGTTCCCCATTGGCCCGGATGCCGCGCACCAATCCGCTTTCGACCTCCACTTTTTCCACCGGGCAGCTCAGGTGAATGCTCCCACCCCGGCTGGTGACGAGGTCGGCGAGGGCCGCATAGTAGCGGCGGAACGAGCCCTCCAGATAGCCGAGTGACTCCTTCGCTCCACCTCCTTTCCGCGATGCGAAGCGCAGATAGATCTTGCCCCAGAGCCAGACCATCCCCACCTCATCGGCCCTATCCGCGAACTTGCCCCTCAGTAGCGGCCCCCACAATGCAGCGTAACCCTTGCGTCCCACGGCGCGCTCCATCCATTTGCGCGCGGTGATCGGCTCGTATTTCTGCCAGTTGTGCTGGCGCCGCAGCCAGAGCGCGGCGAGTCCCAGCCGCACGCGGCTCGTGAAAGGCACGGCCGTGAACTTTATAAGGTCCATGGGCGTCACGAACGGATAGCTGCGGCCCTTCACAAAATGCGCGTTCCGAGGCTCGATCCAGCGGAGGTGTTGGCCGAGCCCGAGCTCGTCGATGTAGCGAACAACCGTCGTGTCGCTCGTGAACAGGTGGTGGTAGAAGCATTCGAGTGGCGTGCCACCGACCGGGAAGGTGACGACCTGCCCGCCGACTTCATCGCGTCCCTCGAAGATCGTGAGTTCGTGTCCCCGTTCCTGGAGGACCTTCGCCGCCGCCAGTCCGGCCACACCCGCGCCCACGATGCCCACCTTCATGGGACGACCGCCCCGGTTTCCGGCGAATCCGGCGCGTCCGCCGTCTGCGTCACCTTGCGGAAGGAGATGCCGAAACTCCAGAGGAAGAGGAGACCGAGGATGGTGGTGGGCACGAAGATGACTGCGTGTGCGATGACCGCATAGGCGCTCGCAAGGCCGTCGGCCACGCCGGCGCCCACGAGCACAAGCTTCGCCGCCCACTCGAAGGGACCCGTCCCGCCAAGGAAGGTGGGGATGATGATCGCGAGATTCGCGGCCGCGAGGAGCAAGCAGTAGTGGCCGAAGCTCACACCGAGGTCGAACCCCAGCCCAATGACGGCGTAGGCGCTCGCCTCGATCGTCCAGGCCGCGCCACTCAGGAAGAGCACGAGGACGAGCGACCGCAGGTCGTGCACGGAGCGAAGCCCAATAACGAGCATGTCCGCGATGTGCTCGGCTCGGTGTTCGAGGCGCTCCGGGAGAAAGCGGAGGAACCAGTGGATCAGCCGCTTGGTTCGCGCCTCCGATTGGGTCAGGAGATAGAACGCCGCGAATGCGAGCACGAAGAGGATGGAGGACACGGCCGCGATCACGCGCAGACGTGAATCCTCGAAACCAACGACGCTGCCGGCCACGAGGAGCATGAGCACGAGCGCGCAGCCATCGAAGAGCCGTTCAACGGCGATCGTCCCGAAGGTCCCCATGCGGGAGATCTTCTCGCGCTCGCCGGTGATGTAGGCGCGCACGACCTCCCCCGCGCGCGCGGGCAGGAGATTGTTCGCCATGTAGCCAATGATGGCATAGGGGAACAGACGCCATGGGCTAATGCGCGCCACCGGACGCATGAGCACGGACCAGCGCCAGCAACGGACGGCGAGGGCCACGAAGAGCACGCCGATCGCGGGGACCACATACCAGTAGTTCGCCTCGCCCAGGGCGTCGGTTATCTCTTCGCCGTCGGTGGCGCGCAGAAAGAGCCAAATGAACAGCGCGCTGACGGCCACGCCGGCCCAGAAGCGGAGCGAACGAAACAAAGGAGCCTTCAGGGGTGAAAGTTTCAGGGGATCGAGAACTGGCGGACACGAGCACTGCCGCTTTCGACCACCCACAGCTTACCATTGGCCGCTTCAAGAATCCCGTAAGGTTGGTCCAGGGGTTCCCCGCTGCCTTCCAGCGTGCCCACCGCGGCCCCATCACGCGAATAGATCCGCACTTCGTTTGCCAGGGGCAATGAGACGGCCACATTTCCGTTCGCCAGTGCCTCGATGTACGGCTTATTGGCGACCTCCTGCCCGCCCCAGCCCTCGACCACGAACGACCCCACGAACGTCCCTGCTGAATCCAGCATGACCACTCGCTGGTTGTACATATCGGCGACGAACACCGTCCCATCGCTGGCGATCGAGATCCCCACCGGTTCGTTGAACTGGCCCGGGCCGTTGCCTTCGGAGCCGATCGTGCGGACGAATTCTCCCCTTGGCGAGTAGACTTGGATGCGCTTGTGGCCTGTGTCCGTGACCCAGAGATTGCCCTGCCCATCAAAGGCGATGTCTCGCGGGCCGAACAGGTTGAAGGGGCCGGGCGGGCCGTCCTTCGGCGGCTCGCCGAATTCCACTCCGCTGAACTTGAGGTCAGCGTCGAAAATGCGCACACGCCAGCCGAACGTATCCGCTACTGCCACCTCGCCGTTCGGTCCGACCGCGAGGCCCCACGGTTCGGACTCTTCGCCGGTGTTCGCCGGGTCCGCACGAATGCTGGTGGCGGCGATGAAGTTGCCCTCCGCGTCATACTTCTGCAGGCGACGGAGCGTGCTGTCGATCACGTAGAGGTTGCCCGCGCGATCTTGCTCGATGTCGACCGGGGACTTGAACTGGCCGCCGTTGGAGCCCTCGCTGCCGAAGGATAGGTTGCCGCCGCTGTCCCTCGATGGGCCGGGAATGACCACGGGTCCGACAGCGAGCTTGCCAGTCTCGGGCACGTAGTTCCCGGGGAAGAAGACAAAGGCGTTGAGCGAACCGCATGACCGGCAGCGCGCGTCGCCGTCGGGACGGCCGCCGAAAATCGCGTCCGCGTCGTGGTCGCGCCAGTAGCGATACCAGGTGTCAATCCAGTCGGGAGTGGAGGAGAAGATGTGCTGCCAGGTCGCGAGGCGGAGCGGGCCACAGTTGCCCGCGTTGGCCGTGCATTCGGGGCCCGCTTCGTCGATCCGCATCGCCGCCTTGTACCGTTCGTCGAACCACCAGCGATGTTCGTATTCCATTTTCGGCGTGAACGAGAGCTCCCGCGATGCGATCGAATCTTCCACGGCGCTGGTGTTGCCCTGGTGCACGAGCAACACGTCGTATTCCGGCGCGGGAGGGTTCTGCGCCCCCGCGGGCAGGCCCCCCTTGAGGTCGATGTAGGAAACGCTGTCGTAGTCGCGCAGGTACCAGGCCCAGGGCCACGCGAACGAGTCCTGCGAGTCGACAACGATGCTGAGTTTGTGGCCCTTGCCTGTCAGCTCGGCGAGCCGGTTGATATCGTCCATGATGTCCGGGATGGCTGGCGAGGACTGGGTGTAGATGAGCATGTCCTGGGGCACGTCGCCGCGTTCGAAGGTGACCAATGCCATCGTGCGAACAGAGAAGAGGGCGAGTCCTCCAACAAGGGCAGCCATGGCGAACGCCCCTACGGCGCTGCGGCCGTAGGGCCGCGCGGCAAACACGATGAGGCCAACTGCGGCGACTGCCACCACCACCCGCATGACGTGGAACGTGGCGCCGTTGGGCATGAACACGATCAGGCAGAGCGCTCCCAGCGAAACGGATGCGGCGCTGGCCAGGGAGATCGCTGCTCGATCGACCGACGGCCGACCGCTCCACGAACGCCATGCTCTGGCGACGGTCCAGCCGGCGAGCACACAGGCGGGCAGGGCAAGGTGCGTGTTGAGCCAGGGCATCTTCTCGGCGCCGTAGCTCAGGCCAAGCCACATTCCCACGAGCCACACCCAGAGGAATCGCGAGAAGGCGTCCCCCCGCACAATCGACCACCACGCGCCCGCGACGCAGACCGCCAGCGGAAGGAACTCATACGCAGGCATCAGCAGGTAGTAGTAAAACCACGGCTGGTCTCCGCGTGAGACATCCTGCTGCGTGATCCAGTAGTCCAGCGATCCCCACGGCCCACTCACGAGACCGTCCCAGTTGTTCCAGAACGAGGTCATGAGCGTGAGGTAGATAAACGCGCAGGCGCCGAAGAGGATGCTCCAGAGCCTGGGCCGCCACTGGAGGCCCACGAAGGCAGCGATGCTGACAGTCATGGCGAAGATGCCCAGCAACGCCATCCGGTCGTCAGAGGAGATGCGGCCCTGCAGGTTCTTCTCCCAGTTCAAGCGGTCCTTGTCCAGGAGTCCGAGCGGCTCGAGCAGGTAGTGCCGCAGCGCGGGAGTGAGCAGGACGAAGGTGAAGGTCATCAGCAAGATGAGGACGTCGCCGGCGCGAGGCAGATGTTCGTCCCAATCCAGCCACCGCCGGGCGCGCCCGAGGAACGGCCAGAGGCCCGCCACGGCCCATGCCCACGGCGCAAGCGCGCCCGTGAGCACGAATCGCCGCAAGGGCGAATTGAGTCCGCGATTTTCGAGCGTCTGCGTGGCGAGTTGTGCCGCGAGGTAGATGTCGAGGTAGACGAGGAACGCCGCCACGACAAGGAAGGTGCCCTCTTTCGTGGTCATCGCGCCCGTGAAGGCGAGGGCGAACCAGACGAGCCAACGTTCGCGCCCTTCCTCGACGTAGCGCCACATCGCCGCCGCCATGAGGAGCGTGAAGAACGCCATGTAGATGTCTTCGCGGAAGAAGCGGCTGTAATAGACGAGCGTCGGCGAGAAGGCGATGAAGAGAACGGTGGCGCCCGTGCCAACCACACCGAGGCGGCGGCGAAGGATCAGAGGCAGCGCCACGATCCCCATCCCGAAGATCGCGGCCGATAGCCGCGACGTGTAGTCGCTCGAGCCGAAGAGAAAGAAGACGGCGCCCTGGACGTGGTAGTAGAAGGGGCCGTGGAAGACCGGGCTGTGATGGTAGTCGAGGAGGTTCCACGACCATTGGGCGTGGATGCTCTCGTCGTGGTGCAGTGCGCGGGAACCAAGATCCCAGAAGCGCAACCAGGCCGCCACGCCAAAGACGGCCGTGTAAAAGGCGACCTCCCACACTACCGGCATGCGCAGGGATACCGCCCGCTCAATGGGCGAGTCGCGGTAGAAGCGTCCGGTGGCTGCGCCTACGGTCATTCGCCCTCCCTGATGTATACGGCCACGGGCTCCCCGCTGTTTGCCAGGCTGTAGCGGTCGCTATACCACCGTGCCAGGTCAAGGAACCCCGCCGGTGACTCCACGCGTTCGAGCAGTGCCCACTCCTCCTCAACGGCCGCGAAGCCGATTGGCGGAGCCCCAAGCGCCGCGGGCCCAGCGCCCGGCCAAAAGACGACTGCGGCATCCGCCGGCACTTGCGACGCGATTACCACAGTACCGGAGTCGCGAAAAGGCCACGTCAACTCGTCCTCCAAATCCGGGTGGATGACAATCGTCCCGCCATCTCTTGCAGCCTCCACGGCGATGTCCCGGAGGTCGCGTGCGGAGGCGCGCGAATACGGCGACGGGATGGGGGAGTCTCCCGCGCGGAAAGCGACAGTGGAGGTCGCGATGAGCATGGGCGCAGCCGCGATCGGGAGGGCCATGGCGCCCAGGATTGCGATCGTGCGGCGGTCGGCTGCGAGTGCTCCGATGACCGCGAGGATGGCGAGGGCGAGGCCGATCACGATCAGCCGATCCTGCGTGTCTCCGACGCGGTCGAGCTTCGCCCAGTCGCCAATATAGAACGCGATTACGCCGAATGCGGCGGCGGCGGGGGGGACGAGATAGCGGGCGATCGTCCAGTCTGCCCTGCGGATCGCCGCGAACAGGTCGGCGATTGCCGGCCCTGCCAATAGCACCGCCGGTATGGTGACGCCCGCCAGGGGCGCTACGGCATGCGAGGGAAGCGACGTGACGAACCAGCCGAGCGCCAACGCCCCCCATAAGAGCAGCGTTCGCTCGATCGCGAGAAGTGGCTCTCCCCGCCGGACCCGGTAGAGGCGCCAGCTGCCGCCCGCGGCCCCGGCCAGGATGAGCGGCCACGAAGTCAGCGCAGTGAGCGTCAGGAGATTCGCCGTCGACCAATTCTGCTCATAACCCGCCCCGAACAGGTCCAACGGCGCGATCGTCAGTCCGTCGGGTCCGAGACCGGGACGCAGTGTGGTCAGCAGAATTCCGACCACTGCTCCGCCAGCGGGCCACGCCAATTCCTGCCAGTCGACCTTCGCCCCCCGGAGGAGCCAGTCCGCGACAAGCGCCGCCGCCAACGGCACCGCCAGCGGCCCGGCCGTGGATACCGCGAACGCGATCACCGCCCACTGCCACGGGAGCAATCCCCCACGGGTGCCGAATGCGAACAGCCAGGCCGTAATGGCGAGGTCGAACCCCATCGCCCCTGACTCTGCACCGAGTACGAGCGAGGGGGCATCGAACGTAAGCAGAGCCAGGGCCACAAGTGCCGCGCGTTCCCCCAGCCGGTGCCGAAGCGACCAGACCGCGACCGGCACTGTCGCGGTCGCGGCGAAGGAGAGAAGCCGTGCCGGGACCTCCGACGTGGTAAACGAGAAGAGGCCTGCGGCCATGGCCTGGAACAAGGTCGGGATGTAACGCGAGTCCTCGACGCCCGCATGCGCGTTCCACGCCCCGGAGAGATGCACGAGCTCGGCGCCGCCCACCGGCGTGCCCCAGATCGGCCAGATGCGGATGGCGACGAAGAGGATGCCCAATCCCACCCATGCGAACGCGGCTATGGGGAGCACCACCAGGCGGTCATCCACGATCGGCGAAGGGGCCTGGACGACCTCCGGCGTCGGTGCGCTCACGAAGTCGAGACCGCCCGTGTCTCATGCAGCCGATAAACGCGGTACTCACCGGCCGTGAAAACGAGTTCGAGGAAGGACTCGTAGTCGGGCAGGAAGGTCCCGTACTGGCGTTGCTCCACTGCTCCCAGGACCAGGTAGCGGGCGCCGAAGTCGCGCATCACGGTCATCACAGACTCTGGGTCCGGACTGATGTACGCGCGGTCGACGAGGTCCTGGCGGCGGCGGAAGTCCTGCTGATTCGCATCGCTATCGCCGCGCCACTGAATCTCGTGGAAATACCAGCCGATAGGCGTGGCCCGCCCCGTGCGCGCGCTGATGCGACCCCCGTCACCGTAGTCGACGTTTCCGTCCACGATGGCGGGCATGCCGTCCGCACCTGGCCCCCAGCGGCGGCCCGTGGCTTCCAACACGACCTCATCCGCCCGCACGTTTGCTCGCACCCATTGCGTGAGAGCGTATTCGGACGGGTCGGCACGCGCGAGCGATGCGAGGCCGTCGATCTCCGTCTCGCCGCTCAGCCCCTCCGTGCGGTTCGGCACCGCGATGATGACGTACACCAGCCCGAGTGCCACCAGTGCGGCTCCCGGGACCGCCAGCCAGCCGGTCGCGCGCCGCCGCTTAAGGTCGGCCCCGGCCCCGGCCAGCCCGACCGCGCCCGCGACGGCGAGCAAGATCCACGCCTGGTAGGTCAGCTTGAACACGGTATTAAGCCGTGGCGCCCCGCCGAAAAAGACGTCTTTAATGAGAAACAGCTCTGCGCCGAAGAAAAGGACGGTGCCCACTGCCGCCAGGCCGACCACCGGCGCCACCGGCCGGTGCTCCCGCGCGGCCACCGCAAACACCGTCGTCAACCACCAGACGGCGAGCCCGTAGGCCGTGAGCGTGATCCATCCGCCGCTTCCGCGCGCATCGAACGCGTCCCCAAGCTGACCGTGGTACTGGGCCAGCACAATCCATAGGAGCAGCGGGCCAAGCGGCAGCCACGCCGTGTACAGGGCCGCGTTCGTGATGCCGCGCTCGTCTCCCCTCCGGAGAGCGATGGCGCTTGCGATGAGGCCGCAGACGAACAGCGGCCCAAACTGGAGGAACGCCTGGGCGGGCGCCGACCCGCGTCCAACATAAGGGTATAGCCCCTCCGCCTGCGAGTTGAAATCGAGGTACCAGGGCAAGTAGGCGACCACGGCGAGCATGGCGATTGGGCCGAGGTAGGACGCCGTCGCCAGCGCCGCATCTCTCAGGGGCAGGACCCGCAGGTTCCGCACCAGCACGGCCACCGCCACCAGCCCGCTGAACGTGAGCAGGTCCCACGCGTTCTGGAAGGCGAGTGCCCCGAGCAAGAGCGCCACGAGCGCCCCGGCCCACGGCTGACGGCGGTGCGCGCCCAAGTCCAGCCTCCCCCGTCCCCGCCAGGTAGCCGCCGCGAGAGCGGTCACCAGCAGCACCAGCGGGATCGACATAACGTGCGGGTGGAGGTCGCCAAGGATGAACGAGAAGACCGGGAACTCCGTAATCGTGTCGGAGTCAGAGGGCGTGCTCCGGATCACACGCGTGTCATCGAACCAAAAGAAGAAGCGCGTGGGATACCATTTGTCGCTCTCCCGCCGGCACGATTCGTTCGGATTCGACTCGCAGGGAGTCATCCATTCAACCCCTGCCGCTTCGTACAGGCCGTTTCCGCCCCAGCCGTTTGCGGCCGCGAGTTCGAGCACACCCGCCAGCGAGCCCACGAAGAGCAACAGCACCACCGCTGCCCCCGCCGCGCCAAAGGCCCAGTTGCGTGCTCGCCGGCCCAGTGCCCACCGCGCCAGCGCGAAGCCGAGCGAGCATACGCCGGCCGCCGCGGCTGCGAACGTGAACGCCAGGCTGAGGTTGTACCCCTCGCCCGCCGACACCCCGGCGACATCGCTGAGGATGCCCATCTGCACATAGCCGAAGTAGTAGTAGCTCGCCCGTTCGCCCGAGAGCCACGGGTCTCCTGGCGGGTATTCCGACGACTCCGTGCTTGCGTTCAGGTACATGAGGTCCATCGGCTGCTCGGTGCCGCCGATCTCCGGCGAATACGAGCGGAAGGCGACGAATACGAAGAAGAACAACGTGAACACGCCGGCGATAGCGGCCACGCCCGGCCAAGCGTAACGCAAGGTCGAGGTGAAGTGACGGTCGCGGCCAGCGGCGGCGGCAGAGGCAACACCAAGCAGCGCCACCGCAAGCACCGCGGAGCCGCGCCCCGCTGGCAGCATGTCGAACGTGCGCAGCGTGAAGTAGGCCCAGCCGGTGAGCGGCATCCCCAGGGCGAATGCGAGCCCGGCGCCACCATCCGGGAAGCGCCGGAAGAGGCGAAACGAGAGCGGAAGCGCCAGCGCCCCAACCACCAGCCCCGCGGCCCAGAATGCGACGATGATGCTCACACGGTCACGTCACGCAAGCAGCGAATCGACGAAGTCGCGCGCATCGAACGGCGCCAGGTCGCCCATCTTTTCGCCGGTGCCGATGAAGCGCACCGGTATAGCGAGGTCGTGGGCGATGGCAAATGCAATCCCGCCCTTGGCCGTGCCGTCGAGCTTGGCGAGGATGATGCCCGTCACGCCGACCGCCTCGGCGAAGGTCTTCGCCTGGATGAGGCCGTTCTGGCCCGTCGTCGCGTCCAGCACGAGGAGCGTTTCGTGGGGGGCGTCCGGGATCGTGCGCCGAACGATCCGGTTGATCTTCTTCAATTCCTCCATGAGGTTGGCTTTCGTGTGCAGGCGGCCCGCCGTGTCGATGATTACGATGTCGGCGCGGGCGGCCTCGGCGGCGGTGAGCGTGTCGAATGCGACCGCCCCGGGATCGCCGTTGGGCTTCCCCGCGACCACGCGCACGCCCACGCGTTCGCCCCAGACTTTCAGCTGATCGATGGCGGCGGCGCGGAACGTGTCGGCGGCGCCGAGCAGCACGGTGGCCCCGTCGCGTTTGAAGGCGTGGGCCATCTTCGCGATGCTCGTTGTCTTGCCCGCGCCGTTCACGCCAACGACGAGGATTACCAGGCGCTCGGGCGCATCTTGGCGCGCCCACGCGGGCGGCTCCTGGCGCGGACTTTCGAGCGTGGCGATCAGCTCCTCACGCAGAATGGCGCGCACCTGCGCCGACTGCTTCACGCCCCCATCCTTGACGCGTGAACGGACGCGGCCGAGCAGCTCCTCGGTGGTGGCCATGCCGGTGTCGGAGGCGACGAGGATCTCTTCAAGTTCGTCCCAGAGGTTGTCGTCGAAGTCCGCGCGCTCGAAGAGGCCACCGATGCGCCCGAAGAGTCCGCGGCGCGTGCGCTCGACTGCGCGCTCAGTCTGCTCGTGGACTTCGGCGGCCTCATCCTCGGTGAGTTCGAAGGCGCCGGGCACGTCAGCCGTGGCTGTCGCGGCCTCGGTGGCCTGTTCGTCGGACTTCCTGCGCCAGAACCGCACGCGCCCATCCTATTGGGAGATGGAGTGATGGTAGCGTGCCCCGCAATAACGGGCCGAATGGAGCGGGAAGCGTAAGCGACCGGTGGTATCGACGTTCACGGCCCATGCTTGCGCCATGACTCCGCCTCGCGCGACGCCTCATACGTCTGCGCGTACCCCGGACCCGTGCCGCGCAGGTCAAAAACCGCGTCGGAGCGCTGCGCATGGTAAGTAGCGCACCGGCGTTGACTTTGTTGCATCAGGAGCCTAGCCTTCGGGCCGAAGTCTAAGTAAAGAACCGAGAGCTGAAACCCCATGGCTGACAATCAAGGCACTGAGAAGGTTGCGCGCGGGATTTTGGACGCATTTAACGCGACCGATTGGAATGGATTCAAGAAGTCACTCGCGCCGCACAGCATCTACGAAGAATTCGGTACACAGCGCCGGATTGAGGGAGCCGATGCGATTGTCGTGGCCTTTCAGGCCTGGAAAGCGGCGGGGCCTGACGTGCAAGGCACCGTGAGCAAGGCGCTCGTGGACGGGAACACGGTCGCCCTCGAGGTGACGTGGCGAGGCACCCATACCGGCCCGCTTGAGACTCCCAACGGTACGGTGCCCGCCTCCGGGAAAGAGTGGATGCTCCCCACCGCTTGGACAATCGAGGTGGAGGGCGACAAGATCCAAAGCAGTCGGCATTACTTCGACATACTCACGCTCCTCCAGCAGGTCGGCGCAGCCCCGGCGTAGATGGGCAAGGCGCCGGGGGCCAAGTCCCTACACGCTTCGAAATGGAGCCGAAGCATGAGCGACCGGTCGTTCGATGACCATCACGCCCCACGCTTGCGTAACGAGTCCGCTTTCCGCGGCGCCTCATACGTCTGCGCATACCAGAGGTCCGCGACGAGGTCGTGGAAGAGGGTGATCCGCCGCCCGCCCTGCAGTTCCGCGACAAAGTAACGCCGCGCGATCTCCTCGCGCCACCACTCGTCGTCGATCCGCCATGTGTCCGCGATCCCCACCACCGGCGCAAACGCCCCCTTCCAGAGCACCGCTTTCGGCATCCCCCGCGCATCCGCCTCTACCGCCACCGGCGCCGGCCGGTTCAGCGGCCGCAGGCCGGGATTGTCGATTGGCGATGGCCGATTGCCGATTGCGGCCCGCTTCATAGCGACGCCCATCGAGCGGGGAACGTCTCGAAACACGAAGATGCGAAGAATCGAGGCAGATAAGAGAGATTTCTTCGTCCCTTCGTCCCTTCGTGTTTATCCGCCGTCTGGCGGATCCAGATTCGACAATCGGAAATCGACAATCGGAAATCGACAATCCGCGGGGCGCCGCGGGGCGGGGCTAAAGCGCCACCAGCGCCAGTTGCCGTTCCGGGATTCTCGACCATGGTTGCACCTCGACAATACGGAATACCTGCGCGTCACCCTCGCGCGCATTGAGCTGTTCGATCGCCTGCTGGAGTTCATGCTGGCGGCGCGGCCCGATCGGCCAGAGGTTCGCCTGGTGGCCGTATTCGCTGCACAGTCCCGAGAGCGTGACCTCGAGCGAAGTCGCCGCCGCCGTGAGCTGGAGACGCTCGATCTTCCCCGTGAGCACGAACAGCATCCGGGCCGCGTCGTTCGTGGGCTCGCGGAAGACGGTCCGGCGTGCCACCTGTTCCCCGCTCTCCAGCCCGAGCTTCCAGTCGAGGCGGCGCAACGACTGTCCCCGTACTTCCTTGCGGGCGAGCGCCTTCTGCAGCAGTGCGCGCGTGCCCACGACCAAAGGCTCACTGAGGGCGGTGGGCGCGGGCAGGTCGATGCTCTCCGTGATGTGCACCTCCTCCCGCTTCGGGACGATGCGGGCATCGTCCTTGCCGTTCGCCAGATCCCAGGCGCGTGCGCCGTCGTGCCCAAACTGTGCCTGCATCGCCGAGAACGGCAGCCCCGCGATCTGCCCCAGCCAGTTCAAGCCAAAGCGCCGCAGTTGCTGGTGCATCCGCGGCGGCGCTGGCAGCACCTCCACCGGCAACCCCGCAAGATACCCCCTGCTCTCCCCCTCAGGAACTACGACCCAGTCCGTGGGAGAGTCCCCGAATCGTGAATCGTGAATCGTAAATCGTGAATCCATGGTGACTGCCGCCGCGTGCGCCGCGAACACCGTGTCCGCCGCCGCCACTTGCACCGGCAGCCCGCTCGTCGCGGAGACAGACTCGTGCAGGTCCCCAAGCCAGGTCTCTTCATCGAGGCCCGCCATCCTGGCCATTCCGCGCACGTCGAAATGCGCATGCCCAGGGCCGATCACCTCCACCGCCGGGCTGTAGAGCTGGAGAAGTTCAGTGAGCCGCGTCCATTCCTCCGCGATGTGGCTCTGCTGGAGGGGCAGGAAGACGGCGTTGGGGCAGAGCGCGAGCGCCCGCCGCAGGGGCATGCCGATGGCCACGCCCGCCTCCGCCGCCTCCCGCGAGGAGCCCGTCACCGCCGCATGGTCGTCGGGCGAACCACCTACCACCACCGCCCGCCCCCGCAGCGCCGGGTCCTCCCTGCGGGCCAGGGCAATGGCGAACTCATCGACATAAAGGCAAGCGACATCCATAGGATCTCGAAGTTTAGAACATGCGTTCTGAGATATCCATAGGTGATTTGTGAAGATCTGGAAGGATCCCTACCGCCTCAGCTTTGCATTCAAGCAGGTTCGTTCCTTTCGCGGCCCACAGGCATAATCACCCCAATGGCACGACTCCTCCGGGTTGTGAAACTGCTGTTCGTCGCCGGACAGCTTTTCGTCCTCGCCGTTTCGCTCTATCAGTCGGCGATCACGCTCCTCGGGCGGATGCGCCCCCAGCCCCGCCATCGGCCGATGACCGAGGGCGGGCCGCGCTTCGGCCTCGTGGTCTGCGCCCGCGATGAATCGAAGGTCGTGGGTGGCACCGTCGCCAGCCTCCGCGCCCAAGAGTACCCGGCCCACCTCTACGAAGTACTCGTCGTCGCCCACAACTGTAGCGACGACACCGCCAGTTTGGCCGCGCGCGCCGGTGCCCGCGTGATCGAGCTCGACACCCACCGCCCGGGGAAGATCTATCCCATGCTCGCCGGCCTGCGCGAACTCGGCGGCCATTGCGACCTCATCGGCGTGTTCGATGCCGACAGCCGCTTCCCCGCCACCCTTCTCGCCACCGTCGCCGCCGCCGCCGACGGGGAAGACTGCATCCAGGTGGAGGTCATCCCGCGGGACACCCCCGACTGGCTCGCGCGCGGATACGGCCTTGGGCGCCGCTCCCGCAACGTCTTCTGGTGGCGGCCGCGCGAGGCCCTCGGCCTTGGCTCCACGCTCACGGGCACCGGGTTCTTCATCCGCCCGGCACTCATGAAAGACCTGCTTGAGAACCCGCGCACGCTCACCGAGGACCTCGAGTTGACCGCCCGCCTCTACGCCACCGGCCGCGGCGTCGCCTACCTCTCATCGACCTACGTTGCCGTCGAGGAGCCGCACGTCTTCCGCGCGTCGGTCCGCCAGAGATTGCGCTGGGTGCGGGGCCACATTTCGGTGATCCGCTACGACTGGCCGAAGCTCGTGCGCCACGCCGCGCATGGCGATGCCCGTGCCTTCGACATGGCGCTCTACATGCTCATGCCCACGCGCTTGCTCACCCGCACGGGCGTCACCGCCTCCGCGGCGTTGGCGGTCCTGCGTGTACCCGGCGCGCTTCCCGGCCCGGCGCTCGGGGTTGCGCTCGCGGGGGAGTGGGTCCTCCCCGCCTTCATCGCCGTGCGGGAGAAGCTCGTCCCAGTCAACCGCGCCGGGCTGAACCTCGCCCTGCGCCACGGCGTCCTCAGCCTGCTCTGGTTCCCGATTGGCCTCTGGGGGCTCTTGACTTCGAGTGTCCACTCCTGGGACGGCAACCCGCGCGCATCAGTTTCGGAACGGGACGATCATGCTCTCACGCCTTCCTAGCCGCCCTGCTGAACGCCAGGCACTGCTCGCCTTCGCTGCCTGCGCGGTCGCGGTTGCACTGACGTGGTTCCTCGGGATCTCCCTGCGCACGCCGCTCTGGACCGGCGATCTCCTCAAACTGACCGATCCCGGCATGTCCCGATCCTTCCCGCGCATCTCCGGGATGATGGGGACGGCCCTCATCGTTGCCCTCGCCTCCGCCTTCTACCTGGGCGCCTTATGGGCGCTGCGGCGTGGCTTCCCGCGTGCTTGGACGGCGGCCATCATCGCCTCGATCCTGGCCGCATTGGCCTGGCTCCCGTCCACGACCCTCAGCTCCCCGGATGCCGTGCACCTCGCCGCCGACGTGCGCACCTTCTGGCTCCACGGCAAGTTCCCCGCCTCATGGGAAGGCCGCCCCAGCCAGGTGGACGACCCCATCGCCGACGCGGTCGTGCGCTACCAGGATCGTCCGTCAGGTTATGGGCCCGTCGCTTACGCGATCGGGGGCGCCCCATTGCCGTTCGTCGGAGACAGCATTCCGCTCAACCTGCTCGGGCAGAAGATCGTCTCGGCCACGTTCCTGGTGCTTGCTGCGGTGATGGCCGGCTGGCTTGCTCGCTGGCTCGGCCACAACCCGGCGCTCGCCACCGGCATCGTCGGCCTCAACCCGATGATGCTCTGGCAGTTCCCGGGCGACGCCCATAACGACTCGATCATGGCGGCCCTTGGTCTGCTCGCTGTTCCCTTCCTCTTATCGACGAGCTGGCGCAAGCGGGCAGGAGGCGCCGGACTCGCCGTGGCCTCCGTCCTGGCGAAGTTCGGCCTGGCACTGGCCGGTCCCATCGTTATCGCCTACTGGTTCCCGCGCAGGCGGCTCTTCATCGCCATCGGCGCCCTCTTCGCGGGGGTCTTCGGGCTCGCCGCCCTCATCGGTGCGGGTATCGGCTTCGGGCTCGGCACGATCGGCCCGGCCAGCGCTATTGCGCCCATCACCCCCTGGGACATCCTCTGGCGCTCCGTCGACCGCGACCCGGACGCTCGCGGCTGGATCGCGGTAATTGGCTACAGCCTCTTCGCGGTCATCCTCGCGGCTATCGTCTGGAAGCATCCGCTTGCGACGGCGCGCGACGCGGTTACGGCGGCAGCAACGGCGCTCTTCCTCTTCCTCTTCGTCTGCTCCCCCGGCTTCCTGCCGTGGTACCAGATGTGGTACCTGCCACTCGTCGCCGCCTCTGGGAAGCGTTGGCTGGTGGTGACGGCCGTCGGATTCTCGATCGCCTCGTTCATCCCGCTCTTCGGCTACAACTGGCAAGTCTCCATCGCCCGCCAGATGGACATCGCCGACGCGCCCGCGAAGGCGGCGGTGGTCGTTTGGATCGCCACCGGGATCGCCGCTCTCCTGCTCTATCGGGCCGATCTGCGCAGGGCGCTCGTGTCCGGGTCGGCCGCCGCGCGCGCCAACCGGCGTGTGGTTCCACGCAAAGCCATTCGCGCCCGGCGTTAGCCGGGAGTGCTTGCGGTCGGCTTCGCGCTCCGTCGACCTCTTCCCCGCAGCACCTGGCTGTAGAACGACCTGTACCCCTCGATGTCGCCCGCTCCATGCGCCACAGATCGCTTGCCGGAAGACCGGATCGTCGCAGGAACAGGATCACAGCGAGCAACGCCGTGAGCGTGTAACTCCCCAGCGCGGCCCACGCGGCACCAACGTATCCCACTCGTGGAATCAGGACGAGTGCGAGTGCGATGTTCACGATCGCGCTAACGGAGGTCAGCGCGAGCCGAAACACCGGCCGCCCCAGTTGCACCAGGAAGTACGTCGAGAGCAGAGAGACGGGTGCAAACACCGCCGTCGCCAGCGCAAGGATCCGGAGCGTCGTCGCACCGTCGTCATAGCGCGCACCGTAGAGGCCGGTGATCAACCACGGTGCGAACAGCGCGATCCCGATTGCGGGCACCGCGATTACCGGCACGGTGTTACGAAATGCGCGGGCGGTGAGCTTGGCTGCTTCCTCCGGAGGCAGGGTGCCGATGCGGTGGTAGGTCGCCATCGAGATCGAGCTGGAGAAGAGGAGCAGCCCCTCCGCGATTGTGATCGCCGAGGCGTAGATGCCCGCTCCCGTCGCGCCGTCCAGG
>JBKKBS010000251.1:0-6872 GCA_046713815.1 Tepidiformaceae bacterium | reverse complement strand
AAGGCACGGTCGCGCGGCGCGGACAGATGCGCGATCTGGTAACAACGCGCGGACGACGCGAGGTAGAAACGCTCGTACTGCTCGTTGCGGCTGGCCAATGCGCTGCCCGTGAAGTCCCACGCCAGCCGGAAGATGGCCGCGCGGCGGTCGGCCGGCGTTTCCTTCGCCCCGCGCAGGTAGTGGTCGATCTGCGGCCGCAGTCCGGGGTCGGCAAACTCGCCTGACGACGGGCTTACAAGCAGGTTATGTGAGCCGATGAGCCGGATGATCTCGTTCACGCGAGGGAACCAGCGCGGAAGCTGCGCCCGCAGCGCGTTCATTGGGCCGGAAGCGGGGAACCAGACGTTGTCGCCGTAGTCCTTCGCGTCCACCTCCGCGGCGCGGATGGCGGCGCGCGTGAACTCGCCGTAGCTCCAGAGCTCGCCCAGCATCTCGTTCGTGCCCGGCGACGTGTCGTTGATCGCCTCTACCATGCGGCAGGCGAGGCCGTAGGCGAACTCCAGCTTCACCTGCGCGCGGATCATCGTCTGCTGGGCCACGTTCGGAAACCAGCTCGTGCGCATCACGCTGTTGTAAGCGGCGAGGTTCCCGTCGAGGAAGACCCGCTCCCTGGGCACCTCCACGTCGTCGAAGATGATGAACGCGTCCTGCTCGTCAAAGCGGCTGGAGAGCGGGTGATCGAACGACCCGGGCGATGTCGAGACGCTGTCGCGGCAGAGCGTCCGCAGCCCCGGCGTCGACATCGGTATCGAGAACGAGAGCGCGAAGGCCTCGCTTCCTTCCGGGATGGGGTGAGCGGGGTAGACCGTGATTTCGTCCGAGAATGGCGCCAGCGTCGCCAACACCTTCGCCCCTCGGACGACGATGCCGTTGGCCGTGTCGCCCACCTTTCGCAGCACCACGTCGTTGTCTGGCTTCGGCGCGTCCCCCAGGGACTTGTCGACGGTCGGGTGGATGATCGTGTGCGTGAGGGCGAGGTCGCGGTGGGCAAGCTCGCGCTGGAACGCGACGAGTCGCGCCGCACCATCTTCGTTCCCAGCCACCGCCCATTCCGCTGCCCGCCCGGCGAAACCGGCGAAGGTGACATTCAGGTAATCCGGCGTGCGCCCCATCAGCCCGACGGTGGCGCTCGCCACCGCTTCAAGGGCGGCGTGGCGCCGCTCAAGGTCCATGCGGGAGCGTGGAATCATATGGCTCACGGCCACGGGCTCCCCGGACTCCGCGCCCGGCATGAGGCAGATCTCGCGCAGGTGGTGCTGCAAGTCGAAGAGCCCCGCGAGCGACTGCGCGGCGCCCGACAACTTCGGGTGGCTGGTCACGTCGGTGACGCGCTCGCCTTCGAGCCAGACCTCGCGGTTGTCGCGCAGCCCTGCCAGGAACTCCGAGCCCTTGCGAGCGCCCATGTGTGCCTCCGCCGCTACCGGGTGTCGGGCGCGATTGTACGCGCTTGTCAGCGAGAGGCTATCCGCGATCGACGCGTGTGAGCAGCCCTTCGAGGTGGCAGGTGTCGTTGTGGCGCGCGATCACTTTCCGGCCTGCACGGTCGAGCACCAGTTCGGTGACCCCGCAGTTCGCAATCTCGAAGAGGCCCGGACGTCGCGTTTCGATGCCGGTGACCGCATAGCAAAGCGCCGTGATCACGCCCCCGTGTGCGACCGCCACCAGGGTCTGTGCCGACTCGGCCCATGCGTCCAACACGCGGCCGACGCGCACCATGAACAGGTCACGCCCTTCCTCGCCCGGGAACACGGGGCGGATGCCCGCCGCATACGATTTCCGGATCTCGGGGAACCGCTCCCGGATCTGGACGCCGGTCAGTCCGCTCACCTCGCCGAGGTTGTACTCCATGAGCGCCGGCTCGGCCTCGATATCGATTCCGTGTGGCGCGGCAATTGTTAGCGCGGTGTTGAAGGCTCGCTTCAACGGGCTGGCGATCACTCGGTCGATCTTTTCCGCACGGAATCGCTCCGCCGTGGCGAGTGCTTGCTGGCGTCCGAGATCGGTGAGGTCGAAGTCGAGGTGCCCCTGGACGATGCCCGACGCATTGCCCTCCGATTGCCCGTGGCGCACGAGGATGAGCCTCATGCGCCCAGTTAGCCGTCCGTCCGGCGTGCAGGCAAGCCCGGATGCCTGCGGTTCCCGGGCACGTTCAGGACGTCGTGTAGGGAACGCCTCCAGGTTTGCAGGTCCAGGACGACCACTCTCCGTAGCCATTGCGGAGGTCGTTCTGGTGGATGTGGTAAGCAACACGAAAATTCGTGACGGGATCGAATGCCCACGATAGGTCCAGGCCGAGCGACTCGAACCATGCGGGCATAATCTGCATCAATCCGAGCGCGCCCCAACCATCGGCGTCGATGCGGAAGCGACTTTCACACCATGCAACGGAGAGCAGCTCGTCAAGCTCGGATTCTGGCCAGCCCGCCGATAGCGCGGCGGATCGTACCTGGGCGCGCGTGAGCTGCGTCCCCGGGGCGGGCGCCGGCGCGGTTGCAGGAGTTGGCGCTTGAGTTGGCGCCGGAGTCGCGACCAGAGCGGGGGGCGGTGCAGCAACCCTGGGCGTAGGATCGGGCGTTGGCTCCGGGGCGAACGATTCCTGGGCGGCGGCGGCAGCCACTGGGGCGGACTCTACCTCGGCCGCCTGCGAGACCGTCGCCGCGAGGGGCGCGGTTGCGCCGGTCGCCTGGCGCAGGAGCCGATCGCCGGGCACCAACGGCGCCCATGCAAGCACGGCTTGAGGTGGTTGGGCCAGTGTCGGGGCATATTGCTCCAAGACGGCGATAGGCGTTTCGGCCGGTGCAGCCTCCCGCCACAATGCCCCGGCCACGGAAACGCTCAACACACCGATGAGTCCCATCGAGGCAGCCACGCGCACTGGTCGCGAAAGACGGGCCGGGTCGTCCGACTCGTTCATCCACGGTTCGGCTCGGCTGAGGGAGGCGCGGGACGGCCGCAGCCAGTCACGGGCATCCAGGGCCACAGCTACCCCGTAGTCGATCAACCAGGCGCCAGCTGCCCAACTTCGTCGGCAGACTCGCGCCGGGCGAGCTAACAAACCAGTCTCCTGGTCATGGCAGACCTTCCCGCTGCAAGGCGTCCGCCCCCATGCAGCTGCGTTTGGGGAGAATCCCTTCACGCGGTTATGTCTAATAAAAGTCGAGGCCCACCCCGCCAGAGGAGAACCAGAACGCAGATTGTGCGCATGCGGCTCGCGAACAGGCAACCCGCAAATTGTGGTTTACGCGGGTTTGTAATGGGCCCAGGGGGAAACTACCCTTGGAAACGCGCAATTGCCGGCTTAGGCGCGCGCCTGCGCACGAGCATCGACAATTCGAGCAATGTTGTCCCTGATCATGACGACTTGTGATTCACTCAGGCTGGAGTCGAGGATGGTGAGGTAGGCATCGTCCTCGGATTCCAGATGCGCGCGAGCGACGGCATAAAGACCGTGGAGCAAGGGCAGCAGGTATCGGCGGTAGTCGCCCGGGACGCCGTCACGACGGATGGCCTGGAGGACATGATCGAGATCCTCGGACATCGCGCCGAGCGCCGCGTGCTGGGCCACCATGGCCTGGCATGTGCCGGGCGCGCCGAGCACGCCATCGATGGCGGGGAAGAAGGTGAATTCCTCCGCCTGGCAGTAGGGCAGGAGCACGTCTCGGAGGAACGTGGAAGCCGCCTCGATCGCGGCCAACGCCACACGCGGCTCTGCTGATTCCATGCTCTCTGCCGCCACCTGGACCTGCCGCAGGCCCTCGTGCAGGGCCGCGCGCTGTTCCCGCAGGGGACCAACGACGCGGTCGCCGTCTGTCACCTGGCCGGGGCCTCCAGCTCGATCTCCGGGTAATAGCGTGCGTCGCCGAGCGCATCAACCGCGGCCCAGAACTCTGACCCGCCCGACTTCGCGGGATCCTCCAGCGCCCATGCCTGGCGTTTGTAGTTCCAGCTCTCCGGTCGCAACCGTTTCGCTTCCTCGAAATGCGACTGGGCGAGGTCGTCGCGGCCGATACCGTGCAAATACTCACCGGCGGCAAACTCGACGGCCGCGCGGGAGGAAGAATCCGCAGGGCCCGCAAGACGCGCTCGTAGCGCCTCCTCACCGGGGACGAAGCGCGACGCCGCGCCATTCGTCACCCAGTCGCGGATGGCAGCGACGTACTCCGCCTGCGTGCGCGCGAGCGAAGCGCGAGCTTCGGCGGAGAGCGCGAAAGTGGTGCGATCCACCCCGCGGAAGCTGTCCTCCGCGCCCGCTGGCTCGGGCAGGCGCACCATTCGACCCTCTTCGTCGATCCAGACGGCGGCAGGCACGTTCACCATGTCGTACAGCTCCGAGACGACGTGGCGTTCGTCCACCAGCGACGGGTGCGTCGGCTTCTCCAGTTCTATCCATGGCCGCGCGACCTCATTGCCCGCGGCGTCCTGGGCGATGGTGATGACCATGAGGCCCTTGTCTTTGAGTTCTTCATACAGCGTCTGCCACACGGGCAGGCTAAAGCGGCACCCTCACCACGAGGCCCATGTCACCAGGAGGATTTTCTTCCCGCGGTGGTCCGAAAGCCGGTGGATGTTGCCTTCGAGGTCTGGCAGGGCGAAATCTGGCGCTTCCAGGCTTGCGAGCCGTGAGTGACGCTCGGCCCCCGCCTCTCCCACGACGACGAGGTTCGCGGCATCGTCGCGGACGATGGGCTGACCCATGTGCTCCGCGAACGCAGCCAGGTTGAAGCGGCCTGCCTGAACGAATTCAGCTTCCCGGCCGGGTGGGAGCGGGACGCAGATGTCGTCGCGGCACATGCCTTCAGGCTTCAGCGCCCAGCCGGTCGCCTCCTCGAGGCGTTCGGGTGGTAGCCAGGCACGATCGCGATCCACCTCCGCGCTCACCGGCTCGCGACCGTAAGCGATAAGAGTCCCTGTCATACGTCCTGACCTCCGAATTCGACGATACGAGGCCGACCCCGGCGCGGCAACTCGCAGCCCGACATCCACACGCGGTGTCCCAGGCTGCGCGGCGGGATACACTGCCCGTCGGGTTAAGTGGGAGGTAGGAATCATTGCTGCCCGGTCCCGCACCTGACGCTACGTGTCGCATTCCCAAGGGCCAGGCGCAATGACGCGCCGATCGTCGGGGATCGCGCGCCTCATTGCCGCCGCCGGGATCAGTTGGAGCGGGGACTGGGCGCTCATCACCGCGGCTTCCGTGGCCGTTTTCCGCGAGACGGACTCGACCGCCGCGGTCAGCCTCTTGCTCGCCTTCGCCGCCGTGCCCGCGGTCTTGCTGGCGCCGCTGGCCGGGGCCGTCGCGGACCGTCATGACCGTCGCAAGGTGATGTTCGCCGCGGACCTTATGAGTGCGGCGGCATGCCTCGTCGCGTTCGCGGGCATGGGGACGGAGGCCGAGTTGCCGGCCACGTACGCGGCCGTACTCGCCCTGGGGATGTTGTCGACCTTCCACCGTCCGGCAAGCGAAGCGCTGCTGCCGTCGCTCGCGCTTCCCTCGCAACTCAGCCGCGCGAACAGCGCGCTGCGGCTGGCCCAGCGGCTCGGCTTCATTGGTGGTCCCGCGGCCGGCGCCTGGCTTGTTGACCGCGGGGGCCTCGACACGGTGCTCATCGTAGACGCGGCGTCGTTCGTCCTTTCAGCCGCGATCATCGCGGCCATCCCTTCCGTGCGCCAGGCGATCTCAGGGAGCCGAGAGTCGACGCTTCGCGCCGCCGCGGCGGGCATCCGCTATGCCCGCGACCGCGCCAAGATCCGCACTGTGGTGCTCTCCGTGGGCACAACGATGCTCGTGGCGCCGGTCGTGAACGCAGGGACGGTAACATTTGTCTCCGAAGAGTTGCATCGGAGCGAGAGCTGGTACGGATGGCTGCTCGCGGCCCAAGGGGCCGGCGCAATCGTTCTCGCGGTGTTCCTCATCGGGCTGGGATCTCGTACGCGGCTGTTGTTTACCGGCTTCCTCGCCCTGGCCGTCACCGGCGCATCCGTACTCCTGCTCGCCACCGCGCAGCATGTGGCAGCGGCGATGGTAGCGATGGCGGCCATGGGCATGGGGGTTGTCGGGTTGCAGGTTGCTTTCGCCAGCTACCTCCAGGGCGAATCCGACGACGCCTACCGCGGCCGTGTCATGGGGTTGGTGGCGACCGTAGCGGCGATAGGGAACCTCGTCGGGCTCGCTCTCACCCCGTTGGCCGTCCATCTGCTCGGCGTGCGGGTCGCCTTCGCGATTGCGGGGACAGTGATCATCGCGAGTGCGTTCCCCGTGCTCGGTCTCATGCGACGCGAGCGGCCCGGCCACACCTCCGCGGATGCAAGCCGAACCCTGACACCGTAACGAGCCTCCGTTAAAGTCTTGCCATGCCAGCCACACCGCGAGCGCTCGCAGGGCTCACCGTCGCCGACTTCACCAGCCAAATCGCCGGCCCCTACGCCACCAAGTTGCTCGCCGACCTGGGAGCGCGCGTGATTAAGGTCGAGCGCCCCGGAGGCGACCCTGCTCGCCTACTCGGTCCCTTTCTCGGCGACGAGAGCGGGATCGAACGCAGCGCCACCTTCCAGTTCCTGAACACGAACAAGGAGTCGATCGTGCTCGACCTCAAAACGGAGGCGGGGCACGAAGCCGCGTTGAGTCTCTGCGCGGCCGCCGACCTCATCGTGTCCAGCTTCACTCCCCGTGTGGCCCAACGGTTGGGTCTCGACGCTGACTCTCTCTGGCGTGCGGGTGCCGCCCCGGTCGTCGCCATTACGAATTTCGGCAGGAACGGGCCTTACCGGGACTACGCTCTCTCGGACACCGTCCTGTATGCGATGGGTGGCGAGATGTTCTCGCACGGCACGGCCGACCGCGAGCCGTTGAAGCTCGGAGGCACGGCCGCGCT
>JBKKBS010000250.1:0-4383 GCA_046713815.1 Tepidiformaceae bacterium | reverse complement strand
GTCACCGTCCGCCGACGCCAAGAACTTGGGGGCGTCTGGATCCGCATCGAGGGCAGCCTTGGCAGCCTGAACTTCTTGTTCGGTTGGAGCGGCCGTCTCGGCAACGCCTTCGGCGCGCTCGAATTCGGTGAACTCTTCGGCAAGGAAGACGATGTAGCGGTCCAGGGCCTCGCCAGCGCCCGTGCCCGCGGGAATTTCGAAATCCACCGCCTCCGCGCCGGATTTGGCATACACGAAGTTGCCGCCGCCATTCATCTTCCAGGCGGCGAAGTCTTCCGCCTCCTTGAAGACCGCGCCCTCTTCCGCGTGCGTCTCAATCTCATGGAAGATCTCGTGGCCGACGTCCTCGGTCTTGCCGATGGCGTTAAAGACGGGCAGCAGGCCCATCCAGTTCGAGGCAATGATGAAGAGGAAGAAGGTCGCGATGACCATGAAGAAGCGCCGTCCGTTCTTCTCACCGGCGATGTCCACCACCTGGTCGTAGAGGAAGCCGATGGAGCCTTCGACGAAGTTCTGCAGGCCCGATGGCATCAGCTTCATGGAGCGCGTGGCGAGGAACGAAAGGATTATCAGGAAAGCCATCACGATCCACGCCGTGAGAAGCGTGTTTGTGATGTTGAGTGGGCCGATGGAGAAGAGCTTTTCGGCGGGGACGACGATCTCGGGCTGCGGGCCTTGCGCGAACAGGAGGCCGGCGGCGAGCAGAGCGCCGATGCCAATAACCACGCCGAGGATGACCAGTAGCTTCAAGTCAGTCCTTCTCCGAAGGTCCGGTTGATCCGTAGCGCCGCATGAAAGGCATCAGCATGCGAGCGCCGCCGAAGAGTGCCACGGCGAGGCCCATAAAGATACCTATCAATGTGAATGTGGGCTCGAACCCTGTTTTTGAATCGGCCCAATATCCGATCCCAACCCCGGCGATGAGGGCGGTGGCGAAGAACCAACCGATGCCCAGCAGATAGGCAGTCGGGACGACCCAGGTGCCCACGCTAGTCCCCTCCGGAGCCGGGCTCCAGACCCCGCGCATCATAGCGAGATTGTGAAGTATTGCGCAAGCGAACCTGGAGATCCGCGGGTCTACGGTTTGCGCTCGTCGAAGTCGTCGAGATCAAGGCCGGCGATGAAGTCCTTGAACGCGCCGAGGCGCTCAAGCTCCGCTTCGTCGACGACCTTGCCGAGACCTTCGCCCTCGCCCATTTCACCGGGCTGTCCCTCTTCGTCGAGGACCACGCCGGCACGGTCCAGCACCGATTCTTCGGCGTAGATGGGCGCCTCCGCCCGCACGGCAAGGGCGATCGCATCCGACGGGCGGGAGTCGACTTCCATCGTCTCGCCGTTCACATCGAGGACGATGCGCGCGAAGAACGTATCGTTCGAGAGGTCGTGGACGACGATGTGGACGATTTTCGCGCCGAGCTGGTCGATCAGGTTCCGCAGCAGGTCGTGAGTCATGGGGCGCGCGACGGACACATCCTGGAGGCGCACCGCGATGGCGTCGGCCTCCGCGGGCCCGATCCAGATGGGGAGATACCGGTCGGCATCCTTTTCGCGAAGAATGACGACACGCTGATAGTTCGACAGCGAGAGGCGGATGCTTTCGATGGATAGCTCCCTCAAGGTCCTACCTCCGGGGCGCGGTGCCCCGCTCCGATGATATGAGCGGCCCGATCAGGGAGTCAATGAATCGGCGCGTCTATAAGCCGACCGCGCGCAAACGGGCATGAGGTGCCGATGCGGCTCGGGGCGGCAAATCCCGTGAAACCTGATGAAAATCACGCCGAAAGCAGCACCTTCCCGGTCCCGGGCTCGAGAATCAGGTCGCCATGGGCTAGCGCAGATGTGATCCATGCTGTCATAGCTTCATCCAGGTTGTTCAGCGTTTCCTCGGCACTGCTCCCACTGGTATAGCACCCAGGCAATTCTAGAACTTCCCCAAGATACCCTGTCGACGTTTCGCCGGAGATAACGCGGTGATAAGCCTTGTGGAGGTAGGTCTGGACTTGAACGTCAATGCTGGGCATTCGGTTCCTCCGTCCATTTGATGACGAGCCGCACATTACACCGCCAATACATTTCCCCGTCGAAATAGTTCTACGAGTTTGTCAGACCCGCGCCGATAGACCCGAGCTGCCCGCCGAACTGTCGAACTCGAACCCGTACAACTTTAACAACTTCTCGATCTCGGCAAAACGGACGTTGTTTGGCCGTGCCGCGATCCGACGGCGGAACTCCTCGCGGTCCATCGCGGGACTCTAGCAGGAGTCAGATGTGAACCGGCTCTGTACGCGCGGTTCCTGGCTCGCGCAACATCACCAGGGCGGCCACCGCGATCGACGCGCAGAGGACGGCCATCGTGGGCACCACCCCGACGGCGTCGCTGAGCGCGCCCGCGCCGAGCACGGGAAGCAGCGATGCAAGTGCCGCCATCGCCGCTTGCGTTGCGCCCACGCGCCCCTGCAGTTGAAGGGGTACGAGGTCGTGGAGGACCGTTTGGCCCGCGACGGAGACGACCGAATAGGCGAAACCGAGCGGGAACATGAGAATCAGGGCGAGCACCCCGCCGCCATCGAAGTTCCCCAGATCCACATCGTCGAGCCACGCGAACGCGCCGAAGCCGGCGAGAAATTCCGCCTCGCGGTCGACGAACGTGAGCCCCGTCAGCAACACCGTGAACATCGTGAACCCGAATGTCGAGAGGAAGGCGTGCGGCATGCGGTGAGCGAGGAACCCGGCGACGCGCAGCCCGAGAGCGATGCCGGCGGCGGCCGGGAGCAAGATGAGCGCGCCGACATCCACCGGGAGGCCGAGGACCTTTTCGATGTAGGTAGGGATGAGACCTCCGAGGACGATGAGCGCCGTGGACATGAGCGTGAGCTCGATCGCGGCGTGCATGATGCGGCTGTCGGATTTGAGCGCGTGCCAGCCGACGCTCCACCACGAGCCGGTGTGTGCGTCGCCGCCAACCTCGCGCCGATCCGGGCGTGGCACGCGCCCGATGAACACGGCCTGCGCGGCGGCAAGGACATAGAGCCCGGCGGCGATGGCAAACAGCGCGTCGGGCGAGTCGAAGAGACGGAGGACGACGGGCGTGAGCACGGCAAGCCCTGCAATCTGGGCGGCGCCACCGATCGCATCCTTGATCGCGTTGGCGCGAGCCAACTCGTCTTTCTTTACCAGGCAGGGCATGGCCGCACCCTCCGCTGACGCCGCGAATTGCGTGAAGGTGGCGAGCAGCACGGCCACGACGTAGTAGCCGGCGACGGACGCGTCTTCCCGGAGGAAGAAGTAGCAGGTTGCTGCACGCGCAAGGTCGCCAAGGACAATCAGGAGGCGCTTGGGAAAGTGGTCCGCGGCCGTCCCGGCGATGATCCCCACGACCGTCGAGGGCACCACGAGGGCAACAACGAGAAGGGAGCTGGCGATGGCCTTGCCCGTCTCCTCGACGATGAGGAGCACAAGGGCGAAGTTGACCGCGTTTTGGGCGACTCGCGACGTGAAGCGCGTGTACTGGAGCAGGCGGAACCCGCGCTGTCTGAGCAGCGGCATGGTCTCCTCGTGCGGGTGCAGGCTACCGACTCGCACCGGACACCAGCGTCTTGGCTCGATTCTCGAAACGCCTCCGCTCCAACATGACACGCCGCTTGCAGGTGAGGCATTCGATGCCGATGTCAGCGCCGACGCGATAGACGCTCCACTCCCAGCCGCCGCAGGGGTGCTTGCGGCGCATGCGGTAGACCTCGCCGATATTGACTGGGGGGATCTCGCTCATGCGGGGGCCGAGGCGGCGGCGGCCATCTCGTCGCGGAGCTCCCGAGCCGCTTCGGCTGCCGCCGCGGCGAAGCCGGGTCCTTCGGCGGCATAGAGAATGGAGCGCGACGCGCTGACCACGAGCGACCCGGGCCCGGTCCAGGCGGCGGCGATGGCATCGGCCGCCCTGCCGCCCTGGGCGCCCACACCGGGGACAAGGATCGATGCGTTCGGGACAAGCGTACGTATGCGCCGCAGCTCCGCGGGCGCCGTTGCCCCGACGACGAGGCCTATACGAGCAGACCATGCCGTCTGGATGAGGGCCATGTGCTCGAACAGCGGCCTGGAGTCATCGATGCTGATGCCACCCTTGGCACCCGGCGACCCTGCGGTGACCGGTGTCCCCGACGGCTGGACGGAGGCATATTGGAGGTCGCGGGCGCCCGGGTTGCTGGTGCGACAGAGCAGGTAAAGACCGCGCCCCTCATAAGCCAGGTAGGGCTCGATGCTTTCGAGGCCCAGGTAGCCGTTCAGCGTGATTGCGTCGAAGTCCCACTCGTCGAACATGGCGCGTGCGTAGGCCTGGGCGGTGTTCCCCATGTCGCCGCGCTTTACGTCGCCGATCACGGGAAGGTC
>JBKKBS010000249.1:0-3661 GCA_046713815.1 Tepidiformaceae bacterium | reverse complement strand
TCGCCGCCTCCAGGTATTGCGATGAACGCACACCAATGACGGACGCACGGATAACGCGAGAACCACCCGCGCCGCCGAGGACGCCGAGCACTAATGCGAGCTTGAAGAAGGTGATCCGCCCCTCGTCAAACGGCAGTGGCCCATCGAGGTCGGCGCTTCCGATCATCGTGGGCAGCGCGAGCAGCACAACGAGACCGGGAAGCGCCATGATCGCGTCCACCACACGCTGTACGGCGGAGTCGTAGACGCCGCCGAAATAGCCGGAAGTGACGCCGATAGAGAGCGCGATGATGGAGCTGAGGCCGACGGCGAGGAGCCCGATGTACAGCGCCCAGCGCGTGCCGTGGACGAGCCGCGTAAAGGTGTCACGGCCAAGCTGGTCTGTCCCGAGCGGTTCACTCAGCGATCCACTGAGTTCACGCTGTACTCCCAGGACGGCGTCATTCTCCACGGTGCTCTGGCACAGGAACGTGCCGCTGGGGCCGAGACAGAACGGCGAGAAGCGCGGCGCGACGTTCGTCTTTTCCGGGCTGTGCGTGGCAAATACGTCGGGGATAGCGGCGACGATCACCATCGCGAGGATGATCAGGAGGCTGATGAAGCCCAGCGGCTTGCGGCGGGCGAGCGTGCTGAAGAAGCCTACCGTGCGGCCGAATAATCCGGGAGCGGGACGTTCGGCGACTCCGATGCGGGGGAGCACTGCTTCGGCCATGTGGTTATCTCCTGGAACGCGGGTCGAGGACTGTGTAGCTCACATCGACTACGAGGTTGATGACGATGACCGCGAGGGCAAAGAACAACGTGATTCCCTGCACCACGGCGAAGTCCTTCTGCTGCACAGCGCGGATGAGGTGCGTTCCCAGGCCGGGAATGGTGAAGATTGTCTCGAAGATGACCGTGCCGCCGATCAGCGCGGCCATCGTCAGGCCGAGGACGGTGATCACGGGCAATAGGGCGTTGCGGAGTGCGTGCCGCACGATGATTACGCGTTCGCGCAGGCCTTTGGACCACGCTGTGCGGATGTAATCCTGGCGGAGCACGTCGAGCATCATCGTGCGCGAGAAGCGCATGACCTGGGCGGAAGTGGCCAGAGAAAGGATGAATGCGGGCAGCCAGATGTTCTTGAGGTTTTCGAACGGGTTGTCCCAAAACGAGGTGTATTGGATGTCCGGGGCCCAACCAAAGTTCCTGGCCGCAATCGCGAGCACAATCGTGGCTACATAGAAGCCCGGCACCGAGAGTCCGAGGATCGCGAAGATGCGTAGCGTGTAGTCCGGCCAGCGGTCCTGGCGCATCGCCGACAAGACCCCGATAGGGATGCCAACGATAACCGCAAACAGCACGGCAATGAGGGCGAGTTCGAAGGTTACCCAGATCTTCGGCGCCATCTCTTCAAGCACCGGCTTGAAGGTGTAAGCCGACTCTCCCCAGTCTCCCCGGACCGTATTGCCAACCCACTTCACGTACTCGCTCCACACGGGGTTGTTGAGGCCATACTCCTCCTTGATGATTTCGGCGTCCTCGGGTGTGTAGCCTTCGCCAAGGCGCGCAGCCACAACGGAATCCGGGTTGAGCCGGATCATGATGAACACGAGGAACGACACGATCACTAGCGTGGGGATGGAGAGGAGCAGGCGGCGGGCCATGAATCGGTACATTGGCGATACCCGGTGGGAGGATAAGGTGCGTTCAATGGCCCGTCATCGCTTCTCGATGACGGGCCACCCGGCTTGCAGCCTAACGCCTTAGGCCTTGATCCAGACGTTCTCCGCGTCGTCATATCCGGCAAGGAACGGAGTGGCGCTGAGGTTCTTCACCCTGGCGTTGCCCACACCGAAGCCGATCCGCGCCCCGACCCAGCCCGGCCCCGGGTTGTTGATGATGTCGCGCTGGATCTCGAGGACCAGCGGCTTGCGCTCCGTGACGTTGTAGATCGTCCTCTGCTTGTCCAGCTTGGCATCCAGCTCGGGCGAGCCGTAGTCGCCGTAGTTGCGGCTGCCGGCGGGGCCGGTGTGGTGGTAGATGAACAACTGGGCATCCGGGTATGGTCCCGAAAGGAAGAGCGTGGCCGCGAGGTTGTACTCGCGCCTGATTTCGCGCCCGAGGAAGACAGCGAAGTCCGTGCCGATGTTCTCCGTCGTGAGGTTAATGCCCACATCGCGCAGGTTCGAGACGAACACGTCGTTCACCTGGTTCACGTTGAACGCGGTCACCGTCGTGATCGTCTCGTCGAAACCGTTCGGGAGGCCGGCTGCGGAGAGTAGATCCTTTGCCTCCTTGAGGTCGGTGGCGCGGTCGCGGAATCCGCCGAGCTTCACCAGCTCACTCTCTGGGAGCACCCAGCCTGCGGCCGCAGGCGTCATCGGGCCGCCGACAATGCCCGCGCCACCGTAGACGTTCTGGTAGACCTGCTTGCGATCGATCGCAAGCCAGATTGCCTTGCGGACCTTGGGGTCCTTATAGCGGTCCTTGTTGTGGTTGATGAGGAGACACTCACGCGTCGGGCTGGGGGCGCGGGTGACCACGTAGCCCTTGTCGTTGATGTACTGCTGCACCAGATCGGCCGGCAAATCCGTCACGTCGGCCTGGCCGGCGCGCAGCGCGTTCGACTTCTGCTGGTTGTCGACCTGGTTGACGACCTCCCAGCCATCGAGCCATGCCGTGTTGGGCTTCCAATAGCCGTCCACGCGGCGCTTCATGCTGTATCGCTGACCAGCTTCATAGGAGACGAGCTCGTACGGGCCGGACCCGACGACGTCTTCGGTCTTCTGGATCGCGTCGTCGCCCCGCGCTGCGATCTCCTTCGGGATGATCATGTCGTACTGGTCGCTCATCGCCGAGAGCAGGTCGGCCTGAGGGGCCTTCAGCTTGAACTGGACGGTGGTCGCGTCGATCGCCGTGATCGAGTCGACGTTGATGTAGTTCCCCGAGCGGGGCGACTTGGCGCCGAGGCCCTTGACTCGTTCGAAGCTGGCCTTCACGTCTTCCGCAGTCACCTGGCGGCCGTTCACGGGCGCCTTCTGCTGCCACTTCGCTTCCGGGCGAAGCTTGAAGGTAAGCGTAGTGCCATCGCCGGGGACTTCGGGCATGGCAGCCGCGAGATCTGGCTCGGGCAGGAACGGGTCCTTCACGGCGAAGCGCATGAGGAAATTGCCTGCCCAGTGCCATAGGCCCGAGGACTCGAACGGCGTGTTGGTGCGATGGATGTCGAGTAGCGACCCGATCGGGCCACCGATATAGCGGAGCGTGCCGCCTTTGACGGGCTGCTCAGTGGTCTGCGTCGGTTGCGTGATGGCGGTGCTTGCGCCGCCTCCGCCCGTGTTATCGTCGTCGTCATCGTCATCACCGCAGCCCACCAGCGCGAGGCTGGCCGCTCCGGTGATGGCCATGCCACTGCCGGTGAGCATCCGGCGGCGGTTCGTGCGCTGCCGCCAGTAGCGGCTCCAGTAGGTGCTGTCCGACATGTGTGATCCTTTCCTCAGCGGGGTCCTGGGAGGCTCCCCTTCGAGCTACGATACGCAGTAGGTGCGTGGATTCTTCTCACTTCGAACACGTTCGTCAAGCCGAAGGCAGGGTCGGCCTGTAATCACCTCTATCATAAAGCCGCTCAGCGGCGGATGGCGCTCTCGCCGAGGAGATGCTCGCGCGCTTCGGCGACGAC
>JBKKBS010000248.1:0-3246 GCA_046713815.1 Tepidiformaceae bacterium | reverse complement strand
GCGCCGTTCTTGTGATTCTTCCAGGCGATGCGCGTCATCACTTCCTTAAGCTTTGGCGGCGGGACCCCGTACTTGTTGGCGTACGCAGGTGCGAGCAAGCTGAAGCTGGCCGGGGCGGTGAGGGAGGCGGCAGTGCCGTCGCTGGGGATGGTGCCGCTGACGAGGCCGGAGTAGCCGCTGTCCTTGAGCTTCTCCACGCCGATTGCCATTGCCACGTCGTAGGCGCCGCTGGCGACGGCATAGCAGGCATTGCGGAACGACTCGGAGCCTGTAGCGCACATGTTCTCGTTGCGGCTCACGGGCTTGTAGTCGAGCTTCAGGGGGCGGGAGAGGGTCAGGCCGCTAACGCCCGAGCCCATCGTGCCGAGCCAGAAGGCGTCGACCTGGTCCATGGTGATGCCAGCAGACTTGATGGCGTCTTCGGATGAATCGATGAGCAGGTCATCGACGCTCTTGTCCCAGTGCTCTCCGAATGGGGTGCACCCCATTCCAACGATGGCGACGCGGTCGCAAATTCCCTTGGATGCCATGTGCTAGCTCCTCCTCGCGGGGCGTGCTTTCCAGAAGTAGTTATGGACGCCATCAGCAGTATATAGCCGACGGAATGTCATTTCGACTTTATCACCAATTGCGACCTTATCGGGGTCGACTTCCGTGAGTTCACACTGGAAGCGGCCGCCGCCATCGAAGTCGAGCACGACGCCCACCACGGGCGGGCTCAGCGAATACGCGAGGCGGTCGATGGTGAACGTAGCGACGGTGGCCTCAAGGTCGGCGAGGCGTTCGCTCTGCATTTGGTCGACCGAGTGGCACTTGACGCAGACACGAGCGGGCGGAAGGTGGCGCATGCCGCAATTCGTGCATTTGCTGGCCGTGAAGCCGAACTTCCAGGGGTCGGAGCGGAAGGATGGCGGCGCCGCAGGCCGCTCGGGGTCAGGCCGTCGTGGCGGCTCGCGATTGAGCATGTTCCGCCAGGTGAGAAAGTTGAGGTAACTGACGGGCTGGCCGCCGCTCTCCAACTCGGCGATCGTCGCCTTGGGCTTGTAGGCCGAGATGGCATCGGTGGTCCGGAACAAGAGCATGTTGGCGCCATCGGCGAGCAGGACGACGGCGATGAGCTGGTTCGGAAGCGCGCGGTCGAGCACGTCCGCGAGCATGATCCCGACCTGGGCAGTCCCGGAATTGCCCATGGTCTCGGCGTGGTCTCCCGCAATCGCGTCCTGGCGTACGCCAGCCGACGCGATGACGGCGCGGGCCGCGCGCGGATGGACGCCGGTGACGATGAGGTGGTCGATGTGCTCGGTAGTGGTGTCGGTGTTCTTCAGGCCACGGGTGAATGCTTCGCGGGCGAGGGGGACGTAGACATGCTCGCCAAAGCGCTCCTCCCAAACCCGGGAGGCGTTATCGCCGGGGGTGCGCCAGCGTTCAAGGAACTCGGCCGTGACGGCCGCGCCACCCATGTATTCCGCGATCACGCTGTCCGAGTCGCCGCAGAGGAAAGCCACGGCGGCGTCACCGCCATTAGTTTCGTCGCCACTGCCGGGCAGCCCGGTGCGGACATCCGAAAGCACGGCGAGCGTAGGCTCACCCGCGTCAAGCGCCGCCTTGAAGGCGCCAGCGCCCGAACGCACCGAACCGGCCATGTCGACCGCGAACACCGACGGGTCGAGAGCAAGGGCGGCGTGGATCGCGGTGGCGTTCGTCTTGTCGAGATAAGGAGGGTCGGCGGTGGCGAAGTAGATGTTCGCGGGCGTGATACCGCCGGGCGCGGTGGCAAGTGCGGCGCGCGAGGCTTCCGCGCCCATGGAGGTCGCATCCTCATCGTAGGAGGCGACGCTGCGGGCGCCGCGTCCACTTCCCGAGCCGAGGGATTGTCCGATGGACTTGCGATCCAGCCGGTAATGAGGCACGTACGCCCCGTAAGAGAGGATCCCCTTCATCAGCGCTCCTTCGTCTGTCAGTTCGCGGGCGAGTATGACAGGGAGGAGCCGCTAGCGCGATGAGCGCGAGGCGCCGATCGAGCTGAAGGGTTGTTGGCGGCTGTCCGACCGCTGGCCGAATAGGCCTCCCATTCGCTCAGTCATCGAATTCGTTGGGCGCCAGGGTCAAGTCCACTTCGTCCGGGCTGGACGAAGTGACTCGATACCTGGCGCGGAACGCGTCTGCGGCATCATCCTTCCGAAGGCGCAACACAACTACTTGTGCACGACGATGTTCCCCGTGGCCACGGCGGTACTCGGCTCGTTAGAGTCCGACTGGCCGTGCTGGTTGTCATAGATGATGCCGTCGTTGTTGTTCTTGTCCCAGATCTTCATCCGGAACTTGTCGGGGCCGTTCTTCCCGCCGTCAGTGGCCGTGAGCATGAACCCGTAGTTGCCGGCGCCGTTGATCGTGCCGGAGCCGCGGAACTGGCCCTTGTTTGCGGAGACCGCGAGGAAGTCGTAGGACGTGCTCACAAACTCCAGCCCAGCGACGGCGAAGCGGAACTGGGTGTCCCCGCTCGGGATCGTCGTGCCCTTCTTGTATTTGGCGACGAAGCCGAACTGGGCTGTGCCCGTGAGCGCCTCGTTCAGTCGATAAGCGCCGGGCAGCGAGATAATGCTGCCGCCACCGGTCACGAACCCGCCCGTGGGGTCGTACCAGACGAGCAGCACGCACGCCGGGGCACTGACACTGCCCCGTGCGTCGGTCGCTCGCGTGCAGAGTTCCTTCACGTCAGGCGTCGACGATGGGACTGGGCCGATGTTGAAGTTAACGGTGGGCGCGGGTGTGAGGCCGGATACGGTCAGCCACGGTCCAGCGCCGTCGATCTGGTACTCGAGGAGAGTAATGTTCGAACCGCCGCTACTGGAGTCCGTAGCCGTGCCGGACACGACGATACCGGCATTGATTGTGACGGGTCCTGGGGGTGTTAGGGAAACAGACGGCACGCCGCCATCAACGACCCAGGTGAATGCCACGGGCGCACTTGTCAGTCCTCCCTGATCAACCGACTGGACGCGGAACGTGTGTGCACCAGACTGTAGTCCGCTGTACTGCTTCGACGAGTTCGAACCGCATGGCGTGAACGCGGCGCCATCGAGGCTGCATTCGAAGACGAGTGCGGACAGCGGCGTGGAGTCGTCCGAGCCCGTGAATGTGAAGAGCGCGCTCGAGCTGCTCGTAGGCGTCGTCGGCGATGTGAGGATCTGGACCCTCGGCGGGATTGGCACGTACTCCGCGACGAAGTAGGTGCCCTTGTTGCTG
>JBKKBS010000247.1:0-2995 GCA_046713815.1 Tepidiformaceae bacterium | reverse complement strand
GTGCGCGTCGTCGTCATCACCGGCGCGGGCACCGTTTTCTGTTCCGGCGCGGACCTCAAGGAGCAGCGCGAGGCGAATGCGACTGGCGCTCGGACGGGCCCCGGCCTGCTCGTGCCCATCCTCATGTCCATCATCGATGCGCCCAAGCCGGTGATCGCGCGGGTGAACGGCGCGGCGCGAGCGGGCGGCCTCGGCCTCGCCGCCGCCTGCGACATCGCTGTCGCCATCGACACCGCCACCTTCGCGTTCAGCGAGGTGCGCATCGGCGTCGCCCCCGCGATCATCGCCGTGGTCTGCATCCCGCGCATGGGCATGGTGAAGTCCCGCGAACTGATGCTCACGGGCGCCCCTTTCCCGGCGTCGGACGCCGCCACATGGGGCCTCGTCAACGCCACTGCCCCCGCCGATGGCCTTGATGCCGCCATCCAGGCGTACGTCGAAGCCTTCCTCTCGGCCGCGCCAAACGCGCTTGCCGAGACGAAGGCGATGTTGCGTAAGGTTCCGACGCTCGGGGTCGAAGACGGCTTCGCCTACGCAGCCGCGCTCTCCACCCGCCTGTTCTCGGGCGCGGAAGCGCTGGAAGGCTTCACCGCCTTCGCCGAGAAACGTCCGCCGCGCTGGGCCTCGGGACCATGACCTCGAGCCAGACCCCCGTCGAGGCGACCGACCGCGCTTATGCGTTGCACGAGGAACGGCTACGCGTGAGTTTTCGGATTGCCCTTTGGACGAACGTGATAGCCGTGAGCGTGCTGCTGACCGCGGCGGCGGCCGCATGCTTGCTTATCGTCGTGGGCGAGGAAATGGCGGCGCTTGCACCAGCGCTGGCAGCCCTCGCAGACCTGGCGTTCGGGATCGTGGAACGGCCGTGGCGACGGTTGTGGATCGCGAGCAACCGGCTGGCGCTATCGCAGGCCGTCTGGCTGGCCTATCTGGAGAGCAAGCGAAGCATCTCCGACCCGTTGCTGACCGACGGTCAGCGATCGATGTTGCTCGATGCCCAGAGTCTGTGGATCGACCGGATGGCAGCAATCGGACTTGATGATTTCGTGGCGGCCACTCAAAGCATGCGAGACATCAATGTCCAGGAGCGGGAGGTCCGCATGGGAGTTACCTTGAACGAAGTCGGTGTGATCGCAGCCGTTGCGGGTTATACTGAGAACGATCGCGAGGAAGGAGGCAGTCTCTCCAATGTCTGAGCTTGGCAGCCCACGCGAGGAACGCATTGCCCCCAGCGCCATTGAGTTCATCCGCTCGCTGCCGGATGCCTCTCGCGAACGTGTCAAGGACTTGATTCGCGATCTCCGCGCGCATCCGGAGAAGGACAGCGGGCGCATGATCGTTCAAATCGACGTCCCCCCCGGGTACTGGCATGTGCTCGCGGATTCCGAGTTCACCATCTATTTTCGCCCTACCGCTGACCGCCTGTTTGTAGACGCGGTCGTGGAAACGATTCCATCGGTCAAGATGGTGCTTGCCGAGCCACGCGCCCGCTACGGCTAGCGGCGCGGACTTTGGCCGTTTCAAAGCCTGAAGAATCACGATCGGCTACTATCCGCGAATCCAACCCCCGAGGTATCTCCATGTCCGAAACCGCCACCCTCAAGGTCGGTGACGAGGCGCCTGATTTCGAGCTGCCCTCGAACCCCATGGGCGAGAAGTTCAAGCTCAGCGACCAGCGTGGCAAGAACGCCGTCATCATCAACTTCATCCCGGCCGTATTTTCCACCGTCTGTAGCGCGCAGGCGCCGGTCATCGAGCAGAAGCGCGTCGAGTTCGAATCGCAGGGCGCCATGCCCGTGGTCATCTCCAGCGACGGGGCCTGGGCGCAGCAGGCCTGGAGAGAGCAGCTCGGACTGAACTACCCGGTGCTCAGCGACTTCTTCCCGCTTGGCGACACGGCCCGCAAGTACGGTGTTGTGATCGAACCGCGCGGCGTCGCCAACCGTGTGGTGGTCGTCGTTGGCAAGGACGGCAAGGTGGCCTGGATCCAGCCCACCGCAAAGATCACGGACATCCCGGACTACGACCCGGTGATGGCCTGCTCCAAGGACTAATCCACGACAGAGGCGCCGGGTAGATCTCCCGGCCCCTACTGCGCGGAGCGCCATGAACGCCGTCGATGTCATTCGCCAGGGATTTGACCACCTTCACGAAGCCGTGCGCGCGGACGTCGCGGAAGTCGAGCCCGACTGGTGGTGGTGGCAGCCCGCGCCCGGCGTGAACCACATCGGCTTTCTCTACTGGCATCTTGTCCGCGATGAGGACGCCGTCGTGAGCTGGGTCACGCGCCATCCCCAACTCTGGGCGGCGGACGGCTGGCACGCGAAGCTGGGGCTGGACCCGAAGGAGCAGGGCACCGGCTTCGAAGCCGGCGAGGCCGGCACGCTCCGCTACGACCCCGCGCTCCTCCAGGCCTACGGGGACGCGGTATGGGAGCGGACGGGGACGCTCCTCGCCCGCCTGGCAGAGGAAGACCTCGACCGCGCCGCCTGGAAAGACTCACCGTGGAACATCGGGCGTCAACTCGTCGAGGGGTGCCTGGGCCACGCATGGCTGCATCTTGGTGAAATTCGGTTGCTCATGGGACTCAAAGGATGGAGATTTCGTGAATAGCTCTCGATGTTCCTCGATGGAGGGTGTATAACTTCGAGTGCGTGAGGTGCACGATTTTGCGCGTCCCAGGCAAGGGGAACCCCGGTTTCGACCGGATAAACGAATGGGGTGGTCGGCGACCACCCCTTCGCCATGTCCCCGGGGCCTGAATGACGCCGTCGCGGGCCGACCTGCACCGCGCCCTCACCCCGAGGCGGTCGGTTCTCCTGGCTATTTGAATGGCAGACGGAGATGGTGTGTGCGGCGGGGCCCTTCAGGGGCGCACCGCGCTTGCACGACCCGAGGGTGGGGAACCGCCCGCTCATTGCCAGTCGCGGTCCTGATTGGTTTGGGAAGGTGACGAGCGGTGGTAAAGGCTGACTACAAGACGTGGACGCACACC
>JBKKBS010000246.1:0-3201 GCA_046713815.1 Tepidiformaceae bacterium | reverse complement strand
CCAATGGCGGAACCCGCCCTCGGACCATAGGGCCGAACCGTACTTGAAGACGCGCGTGGTCTATGCGACGAAGCGCAAAGTGGACCCTCAAGAACCGCGCGAGTGCCCGCGATAGCGAGGGATCAGTCGCGACTTCGCTGGAGCGCGTCGCGTTAACGCGCGGTCCCCTCAGCCTCGACCCGTGTGAAGCCGCTCGCCATAGCCGGTGGGCATACGGAACTCGGACGTTCGCCTCATCCGCAGCTCGCGACGCCCACCGCAACCGTCCGCGTCGCCGTACGTGTCACACCGCCGGGGAAGATTCCCGTCAGCGTCACCGTGTGGCAGCCAGCGCCAACGAAGGTCACGGTGAACGCCGATGTGTGGGCCGCCGATGTCCCGTTCGACGCGCTCCAAGTGCGAGTGATGGCGGCGGGGATCTCCGAGGCCGAGAACGTGAGCAACGCACCCGGCTGACCTGATGTGGGCCCGCTGATCGACACCGTGGGCCCTGCGGGGGTGGGCAGCGGCGTTCTTGTGGGCGCGCTGGTGGGTGTTGGGGTTGGTGTAGAGGAGGCGCTGGCCTCCGCCGGGGGCGTCGATGTCGCGATCGAGGTCGGCGTTGGCGTTCGCGTCGGCGTGGATGCGGATGTCGCCTCCGCGGCACTCGGCACGGGCGTCGGAGATTGCTGCTCCGCCTGCACCGCGGTCGCTGTCGACGCGCTCGTCGACGAGGCGGTCGTGCGTACACCGGCGGACTGCTCGATCGGCGTGGCGGTCTGAGTAGCGCCGGCGCTCGCGGGGATGGCCACGCCGGCTCCTTCGCCGCCGCCGCCAACGACGAAGGCGGCAACAAACATGGCCGCCCCGAAAACGATCAGACCGCCGCCGAGCGTGGCCATTGCCGCCGACCGCCCCCCGGCGCGCAGGGCGGTCAGCGCGCCCGCATAGAGCGTTGGTCCGAGGCCGTCGTCGCTCCCGATCGCGGTATCACCGGCCACTGGCACAGCCGCCAACCCTCCCGCTGAAGGGCCATCGTCTGTCTTGTCCCTGGTTGTCGCGGACGCTTTGGCCGGGCTCAGATATCCAATGCGCGTGGCGAATGCAAACAGCGCCTCGTTGAACAGCTCCGGCTCCTCCAGGTTTGCGGCGTGCCCCGCGCCCTCGATCGTGAACGTCTCCACCAGCTCGCGCGGCATACGCACGACGAAGCGCGGCGCGTTCTGGACGAACCCCCGGTCACGGTCGCCGATCACAACGAGCGTGGGCGTGCGCAGATCGCCCAGGCGTTCGAACGAGTTCACATCGACGGTCAGCCCTTCGGCCGTACCCGCGATTCCGGCGGGCGAGAGCTGCTCGAAGCTCTCCGTGAGCAGGCGCCGCGCCTCCGGCGGGAGGCGTTTGCTGTTACCCGGATAGAGCCGCGTGGAGTGCATGAAGTCCGTGCCCTCGGCGCGAACCCGGGTCGCCATCTCCCGCATGTTGGCGCGCGCGTGCTCGCGCCATTCGGGCGTGCCCGCGGCGGAATTCGAGTTAAGGACGACGAGACCGGACAGCCGCTCGGGCCTGTCCAGGGCGAAGCGTAAGGCCAGTGCGCCCCCTAGCGAATGGCCGCAGACCAGCGGATGGTCGAGGCCAAGATGGTCGAAAAGCGCCACAATGCGCGCGACCGCCGCGTCCGGGCCGTAGGCGGCGACTCCCTCGGGGGCGTCCGAAGAACCGTGTCCGAGCAGGTCCACGGTGATGACGGTGAATCGTCCTGTGAGCCCGTGCAGGTTCGAGATGAATGAGGCGGCGCTCGCCGTGAATCCGTGGATGAGGACCAGGGGTGGAGCGTCGGCGGGCCCGTCGTGGACCTCGTACCCAATCCGCTCGCCCTCGGTGCCAATCAACGGCATGCTCAGACTTTATGGCGAGGTCACCCTTCGGGAAAGATCACGGGTAGCCGTCGACCTCCGGTGGGTAACAGGGGGTGAGCCAACCGCCCAGAGCGGCTTCGTGCGCTAGGGCCGGCGCAGTCGGCCCCTACGGTCGCGACCATCTTTAGTACTCGGACTCACTGCGGGCAGACGTAATTCTCGTCGAACGCGTTCCACACCTGGATCATCACAACGCTCCCGCCCGCGAACGACGGGGTGTTCGCGCAGGCCGCGCTCGCGCCACCCGGCCATACGATCCCCGGCCGCGGCACCCAGTTGTCCAACCCCGGCGCGTAAGTCCCAGCGATCGTGCCCCACTGGTAACTCGTCGAGTAGATGCCCATGACTGATTTCCCCGCTGACTCCAGCCCACGGATGAATCCCTTGATCGCCCGTGCGTTGGCCGTCTTGTCGCGTGACCACGAGTTCATCGTCTCCACGTCGAGCCAGTACCGTTGGAGGTTTTCTGCCCCGTTGCGCGAGGCATAGTCCACGGCCCAGGTTGCCGCCTCGAAGCCGTACTGTTCGTTGACGCAGCCGGTGTCCTTGCGCGCGCAGAGGCGCGTCGAATACCCCTTGGGAGCGCCGTTGGTGTTGATGTAGAGCGCCGGCGCCTGGTCACCGGAGAGCGCCCACTCCGCCTGCTCCGCGAGGCACGGGTTGCCACTGAGCGATTTACCACCTGTCACGCCCACGATCGCGAACCCTGGATCGGAGGGAAGCGCCGTCCCGCACTGCGGCCACGAGACATCGTATCCGAAGCTGCCCTCGGTATACCCGCCTGCCGCGAACCCGGAGGTCGCGGTTAACGCGAGCCCCGCCAGTACCGCGACCGCTCCCGCCGCGGTCATCCATCCCCTGTGCCATTCATGCATGGTCACGCCTCCACCGAACCTCCTTCGAGTGTCATAACCCCCGCCGCTCCGCGCAACACGCGGTCAAGGCTTAATCAAGTACCTCACGCGCTGCCAGTCGAGCACGATACCGGGCGTCCCTTTGGGCACCGTTTACGGTAGACTACCGCGCGGCTCATGGCCTGGCTGGAACGAAGTATTCGATTCCTGCCATCGACTGTGTACGAATTCCTCGCTTATCTACGTTCCGAGACCGGGATTTCCCTGGCGGGCACAACGTCCGACGCTTGCTTCAATCAGGTATTGCGATGGTATAGTCGTGCCTTCGGCGTTGCGGGGAACCTGCCGGGCAGGCTGCGCTGAAGTCGAGTTACCCCGCGTCCATCTTTTCGAGAAGAGGACGGACGCCGCCTTTTGACTGAACCACTGCGCGTTGGCCAGTTCGCGAT
>JBKKBS010000245.1:0-11486 GCA_046713815.1 Tepidiformaceae bacterium | reverse complement strand
GCGAGCAACCAGCTCACGGCGGCGACGATGATGGCAGGTACTGTTTCGTTGATGTCGTCCTTGACTTCGTCGAAGACGGTGGTATCGAGCCGCGCCAGGCGCATAACTCGATTGAGCACTGCATTGGGATCCATGATGCCTCCTGAGCCGATCTGGAGCCGCGCGTCCCCTCAGATTGTGTAAGCGCGCGTACCGGGAGATCGCGCGCAATATAGCACAGCGGCAAGTGATGTTAAAGCGCTTAGGCGCCTGAGCGCTTATTCCGCCGGGCTTTTCGACGCCATGCCCACGCGCCGGGGATACGGCCTCGCGGTCGCGGCAAACTTCTCAACCAACAGCACGCGGATAGTTTCCGAGATGACGGGCCGCATGGCGACAGCCGTCACGGGGGCGCAGGAGAGCACGGCGAAGGCTGGTGCGCCCGCAGTCAGCTCCCCTTCCAATCCGCTTCCCTTGGGCAGCGCGAGCAGCCCTCCCGTGGCGGCAAGGGGCGCCGTGTATTCCAGCAGTTCGGTTAACCCCGCCACGGCCCGTGCCGTGACCAGTGTGGAGGAATCGCGCAGGGGCCCGTGGCCGGCCACTTCCGCGCGCACGGCATGCACACGAACGTTGGCCAGTCCAAGCTCGGCAATCATCGCTGTCAGTAAGCGCGCGCGCTTCGGCAGTGGCTCGACGAGGTCGACCGGGGACCCTGGCAGCACACATGCGATAACCAGCCCGGGGAAGCCTCCGCCCGACCCAACGTCCACGACCCGATCAACTGAAGCCCCCGCTTCGATGGCGATGCGCAGGATCTCCAGGCTCTCGGCGTATTGCCGGCGGACAGCCTCGGCCGGCGCGACCGCCGTCACGCGCGTTTGGGGCGCCGCCGCCTCGATCAGGCGGAGATGGTCGCGGAGGAGGGGAAGCCACCGTCCCGCCTCCGGGAAGCCTGGGAAGAGGCGAGGAAGCTCTTCCCACGTTAAAGCAGCATCCTTGGGCGACATAGGCAGAGGGGGATGATAACCTGAACTCATGGCCGAAAGCCCCGCTACCGTCCCCCCGTCGCAAGCGACACTACGCGATGCGATGACCGACTACCTGAAGATCCTCAAACCCGAGCAACGCCGCCTGCAAGAGAACTTCGTCCGGCGCTACGTGGAGTACATGCCAGACGACTTCGCCGTCGCCCAGTTAACGGGCAGCCGCGTCGAGTCGTATGCGGAAGCGCAGATTCGCCCGACAGACCCAAACGCCGCGGATCGCGTGGCCGCCCTCAAGGCCTGGTTCCAGTTCCTGAAGAAGAAGGAATACGTCACCGACAACTACGGCATCCACATTCGAGTGCGCAAGGCGCCCGGCCGGGCCGCGGGCCGCACTACCGCCCAGAAGCTGCTGGATGCACCCATTGAGATGACCGCCGAGGGCATTGCCGCGCTACAGGCGGAACTCGCCGAGATCGAGGGGGGCATGCCCGCGATGGAGCAGGCTATCGCCACCGCGCGCGAAGATGGCGACCTGCGGGAGAACGCCCCGTACCACGCCGCGCGCGAAGCAATGGCCTTCAAGAACCAGCGCAAGGTGCAGATCGAGACCGCCCTGAAGCGAGCCGTTGTCGTCGATCGATCCGGCAACGGCGATCGCTCGGGCGTCGGTTCCACGGTCACTGTCACGCGCCTGGACAAGGACGAGACGGTGAACTTCAAACTGGTGGGGGCACGCGAAGCGAACGCCGCGGACAAGAAGATCTCCGTCGAGTCGCCAGTGGGCAAGCAGTTGCTGGGGCGGCGTCCCGGCGACGAAGTCGAGATCAACGTGCCGTCGGGCGTCATCCAGTACCGCATCGAGGCGGTCTCGCAGCTCTAATGGCGCTCTGCCCGCCGTCCAATCACGAAACACAGCCCTAACACAGCGATCATCCCCGGTTCATGCGCAAGGCGTCTCCTCGTAACACAGGCGTGCGACGGTGCATGTCGAAGCACAATGGGAGGTGCAGGGATGATCGAAGAGATGTACGCGCGGGCGCGCATGCAAGAGATCGACGAGGAGCTGGGAAGGTGGCTGCTGGCGCGCGATGCGGTGGCCGGGTTAGCTCCGGGAGCAATCAAGCGGTCGTGGTCGACGGGGAGCTGGCAGGCACGGTTTCGCGGCCGCCGCGGTGCACAGCCAGGAACGCCCACAGCCAGACCCAGCCGGTGACCGAAACTTTCGGGCATCGGGGTCATGAGCCCGGACCGGGCTCGTCGGGGCGCTGTCAGCAGCCTGGCTCGCCGTCGTTGCCGCAGCAGTTGCTCTGGCTCCGCAACTTGCGCCAGTTGTTGCGCAGCAGCATGCTCAGCTTCGTCCCGAACGGCCCATCGCATTCGCGCCAGTTCGTGACCACATTCCGCATCGAGGATCGGCGGGGATCACTCATGGGAACGGCTCCACCTATGAACTGCGGAGGCACGGAGACGCAGAGACTTCTTTCGTTCTCCGCGTCTCGGTGTCTCTGTGGTAAAAAACATCGTCAGTCGCTCACGGGGGTCTGCGGCAGCAGTTCGCTGCGCTCCGCTTCAAAGGCCGAGATTGCGTCGTCTTCGCGCAGCGTCTGGCCGATCTCGTCCAGACCCTCGATGAGCGAGTGCTTGACGAACGAGTCGATCTCGAAGCGTCGGGAGAAGCTGCCGTCCGAGGTCGCCACTGTCTGCGAGGCGAGGTCAACCACCAGTTCGGAGCCCGGCAGCTCCTCGGAGCGGGCCATGAGGCGGTCGATGTCCTGCTGTGGCAGCGTCACCGTCAGCAACCCGATCTTGGCGCAGTTGTTGCGAAAGATATCGGCGAAGGAGGGCGCGATGATGGCACGAAGCCCGAGACCCTCGAGCGCCCAGGGCGCATGCTCTCGAGAAGAACCGCAGCCAAAGTTCGGCCCCGCGAGGAGGATGGGCGCGCCGTCGTAGGCCGGGTTGTTGACGACGAAGTTCGGGTCCTTGCGCCACTGCTCGAAGGCAAATGGCCCGAACCCCGTGCGCTCGATCCGCTTCAGATACTGCGCCGGGATGATCTGGTCCGTGTCCACGTCCGCACGATTGAGCGGAATAGCTTTACCCTTTACGGTCTCGAACTTCTGCATTGGGGTCTGCTCCTGGCGATAGTGGGAGGGGAACCGACGCGCTCCCTCACGGTCGCGCTTCTCATTTTCCGTGCCCCTGGGGATGGTGGTAGGGGCGCCAGCGCGCTCCACGGTCGGAAACTAATTCCAGGTTCGAATGTCGACGAAATGGCCGGCGATGGCGGCGGCGGCGGCCATCTGGGGGCTGACGAGGTGGGTGCGTCCGCCGCGGCCCTGGCGCCCCTCGAAGTTGCGGTTCGATGTGCTGGCGCAGCGCTCGCCGGGCAAGAGGATGTCCGGGTTCATGCCCAGGCACATCGAGCAGCCTGCCTCCCGCCACTCGAATCCGGCGTCCGAGAAGATCTTGTCGAGACCCTCCTGCTCCGCCTGGATTTTCACGAGACCGGAACCGGGCACTACCATTGCGCGCACCGTGCTCGCGACATGTCGTCCGCGCACGACCTCGGCGGCGACGCGAAGATCCTCGATGCGGGAGTTGGTGCAACTGCCCAGGAAGACGCGATCGAGGGCGATGTCCTCGATCGCCGTCCCGGGCGCAAGGCCCATGTAGGTGAGCGAGCGAGCGGCCAGCTCCTGGGCTTGCGGGCTAGCAGCCTCCGACGGGTCCGGGATGCGGCCGGTCACGGGCACGCTCTGGGCAGGCGTCGTTCCCCAGGTCACGCACGGCTCAATCTCGTCGCCCGCGAGTTCCACGTACGTATCGAAAGTCGCGCCTTCGTCGGTCGGGAGTTCGCGCCAAGTGTCGACCGCCTTCTCCCAGTCGGGGCCCTTGGGGGCGAAGTTGCGTCTTTCGACGTAGGCGAAGGTTGTGTCGTCAGGCGCAACGAGGCCCGCTCGCGCGCCGGCCTCGATGGACATGTTGCAGACGGTCATGCGCCCTTCCATCGAGAGGGCGCGAATGACGTCTCCGCGGTACTCGATCACATGGCCCACGCCGCCGGAAACACCGATCTTGCGAATCACCGCGAGGATCGCATCCTTTGCCGTCACGCCGGGTGTGAGTTCGCCGTCGATCTCAACGGACATCGTCCTTGGCTTCGCCTGGGGGAGTGTCTGCGTGGCGAGCACATGCTCAACTTCCGAGGTGCCGATGCCGAATGCGAGCGCGCCAAAGGCGCCGTGGGTTGCGGTATGGCTGTCGCCACAAACGATGGTCATCCCGGGCTGGGTGAGACCCTGTTCCGGGCCGATGACGTGGACGATTCCCTGGCGGATGTCGTTGACGCCAAAGAGCGGGACGCCGAACTCGGCGCAGTTCTTCTCCAGCGTCTCCACCTGTTGCACCGAGAGCGGGTCGCTCCAGGGCTTATCGCGGTCAGCCGTGGGCACGTTGTGGTCGACCGTGGCCAGCGTGAGTTCGGGCCGCCTGACCTTACGCCCATTGAGGCGCAGGCTTTCGAAGGCCTGCGGCGAAGTGACCTCGTGCACGAGGTGGAGGTCGATATACAGGAGGTCGGGCTTGCCCTCCTCACTGCGGACGACGTGGTTATCCCAGATTTTCTGGGTAATGGTGCGCGGTTCGGGCATCGGGATCGGGCTCCTCCGAGCTCGCGGGGGACGAAACAGCCCGCGGTGCGCCTTATGGTATCGCGCGGCAGGGGCTGGCGCATTCGCACACGACTTCGTGGCCGTTGTCGACGAGAACGTTCGTGAAGGTGCCGTCGCCGCCAGGACAGCACCTTGGGCCGCCGGATGGATAGCGCGCTAGCGGCGTAGCCTCTTGCCCAATTGTTTGGATTTCGACTGCTTCGACGGTTCCGGTGTGTCACGCTCCCTGATCCAGGCGCTGACCACCGAGAGCATTGAGCCGAGGCCGTTGTATGGCTGCGCGAGGATGGGCTTGTCGAGCTTCCGGGCTTCATCCATCACACGGTTGCTTTGCGCGTGCCCGATATAGGCGGTGTTCACCACCACCACATCGCAAGCACCCCTGACAAGATCCACGACCTGGGTGCCGGTCTTCGACTCGGTGGAGTCCAGCCAGACGACGCGCATTCCGACGTGCTCCAGGAGCGGAGCGGCCCGCGCTCTTAAGCGTTGGTGGCCACCAACGACAAGAACGCGCACGCCCGCTGACGAAACCTGCTCGAGGATCTCCGGTTGTGGGACGCCCCACTCTGCCAAGCGCTTGCCAATCTTTTCCCGAAGCGCCGGGTATGCAACCTGGAGGCCGTCGAGCTGCGCGTTCAGGAGCGGGTCGGCAGCACCCTCCCGGAACATCCCCTCGACAACTTCAAGATGCTCCTCGAAGGGAAGTCCCTCGCCCAGGAGCGTCTCGAGGAGTGTCAGCGCGGCCGGCAGGCGAAGGCGCTTGATCGACGTGAGGGCCACGTTGCAGAGGTCGATGAGGGGCTGCGCGCCGGGTTCGACTTCAAGTGCCCGCACCAGCCGAAAGAACGCCTCAAGGCTGTCCTTGTCGTGTCCCATACGCGTGCCCTGGTCGTAGGCCGCGCGGTAGACAAAGATTCGCGCATCCCGGTCAAGCATCAAGGATCCGGGAAACTCATCTTCCTCGACGAGGGCAGCGAGCTTATTCATCAACTGGTCCGGCTTGGAACCTGCTCGCAGCAGATCCACGAGCGCGAGCATCTGTTCCTGCGGGTCTGTGAGGCCGTGCGTGCGAAGCGCCGCCATGTAGACAACATCGGCCAATGCCCGCACCGCACTCCCGGCGACACCCTCGCCTGTCAGGTATACCTCCCCAAGGTAGCCGGCTGATTGCTGGAGTGGCACGTCCGCGAGGAACTCAACGTAGCCCGGGAACGTATCCAGTGGCAGTCGCTCCCCATTGGCCGCCAACCGATACAACGCCAAGAATTCCGCGTACTGGCGTCGGCCCTGATCGACGAACCCTACAAGCATGCGGCGGTGAGAGAGCGTGGCCTGTTCAGGCGGTCCGGCTGCGATGCATGCCAGCACCGCGAGGGCCGCTTCACCAGCAACCATACGGTCAGCCGTGCCCAGCTTCCGCAACGCGACCTCCACCAGCCAGCTTGCGTCCTCCGTGGGCGCACCCTCGAGTGTTCCCGGCCATCGACCCGACCAGTCGGCAGCGCTCTTTTCGCCGTGGCACACGCTCGCATAAAGGATGCATCCGAGAGCGAACGCATCGGCGTGTAACGACTGCTCTTTGAGGACCTCTACCACAAGTTCCGCGGACATGCTCGTCCCTCGCCGGGCAACCGCCAGCAGGTGGAGGATCCGGCAATAGTCGCTCAACACTGGCGAGACCCAGCGCAAGGCGCGGTCGTTGACGAGCAACTGGACGAGTTCGGTTACGACGCGCTCGTCGTCGAAGCCGGTGTCGTCGCTGAGTTCACAACGCAGAAGCTCGCGCAGTGTCTCGATGCTGGTGACTGGCGCGGCGGGCCCGCAGTCCGAGGTGATCAGGGCAAGGACGACTTCTTCGTAGGTCCGGCGCGCCAGGGCCGAGAGGTCATTGTCTTCCAATGTCCCGTTGCCCTCCAGGGCCTTGCGCAGGCTCTTGAACGCCTCCCTGGGATCGCCCGCGCGCCAGGCTGCTATGCCAGCTACCGCGCGCAATTCATTGTCGGGGTCGTGGGCGGTTTGAAGCTGGCGGCGCGCATCCTCCCAGGCGTCCTCGGCGTCGGTCGCTGATCGGGCGAGGAGGTCACGCCAGCCGCCGATCGTGGGCTCAACATATGCTGGCTCCGTGGTCGTGGTGGTGACCGGCGGGGAGGGGGCAGCGGTCACGAGCGAATCCAGGCGCAGCACGAGGCTCTCGACCGCCAACGCAAGCCGTTCGAGCAGCGGCTCTAACGCCGGCGAAGCGCCTTCCGGCCGTATGCGACGCAACTCTTCGTAGGGAGGAAATGGTTCGACGGGTGCCAGGCCGGCGACCGGGAACTCTTTGGGCACGATGGGCGCTCGGCGTTCCGCTACCTCAGCCTCACGCGTTTCATCCAGCCGGCGGAGTTCCACCAGTTCCTGCGCATCGCGGTCGACCATGATCTGACCTACGAAGACGTCCCGCAGGATGTCGAGGGCCAATGGCATCGCGGCCACGTACCAACGCGTCTGCGCCGGCGACCAGCGATATCCCGGTACCTGTTTGACGAGCTCCTTGTCCGCGATCGTGCACTCCACGCTGAGCAGCCCGCGCTCTAGCCGGACGTGTGCCTTGGCCTGGGCCGGCGCGTACTTCCGCCCGCGCGACTCGGCGACCTCCTGCGCGAGCATCGGATCGGCGCTCCAGGACTCGCGGCCGAGGACGCGGTCCAGGGCAAGGATAACGGCCGCCTGCCGAGGCAACTGCCAGCCCCGGCCTTCCACGCCGGGGCGGACCCCCGGGATGCGTATGATCGCTACGCGCTCGGACGGTCCCGACTGGAGCAGGTAGCGGTTTTCATCTGCCCGGAGAATGGCCATGAGTCGCTCCCCCTCGTGCCAGCTCGTGGTGTCAAACCATATGAGCCCGGTCCCGATCTAACCGCGCTCATATGGTTTGCGCGTACGCCAACACGTATTGTTACTGCACGTCCACCGCAGTGAATAGCTAGTGGACGATATGGATACGGGAGGTAGCCGGCACCAGTCGAAAAGGCACGACGCGGGCAACCGCGATCACGCAAAGCCAGCGGGTCCCTCGAGGACAGCCGGGCCGCCGAAACCGCAGCGCCACGCTGCAACGGCACAACACCGATGAAAACGCGCTTCGCCCTGGTCGTCATCGCTACACTCTCGTTGCTCTCCATCTCCGTCGCGCATGCACAATCGAATGTGGCCGTCACGGTCGCCGCACCCACGCAGAGCGTGGCCGCGGGGCGCGACGCCGTATTCACGGTGAGCGCCACCGGCGACGACCCGACCAGCCTGAACCTCGACTACCGCGTGGAAGGCGGGCAACTGAGCGGCGCGCTCTCGCTCAACGAAACAGCTCCTGGGCTCGCCCAGGCAGCCGTCCATGTGAGCCGCGCGACCGCCGGCAACGCGACCCTGATGGTTCTGCGGGACACCGTCGAAGTCTCCCGCGCCACGGCGACCTTCGTGGCGGGCGCGCAGCTTGCGCTTCAGCTTCACCTGACGGCTGGACCAACGGCAGCGGCACGCAGCTTCTCATTCGAGGTGTTAAACGCCGCGGGCGTGCTCGTGGATGTCCTGAGCGTTGGCACGAGCGGAGATGCGCCACAGGGCGCTGGGGCAACACTGCCTCTCCCGCCTGGAGACTACCTCGTCCGCTCCGCCCCCAGCCATGATGTCGCGGGCACATGCGTAGGCGGCGCGTTCTACGCAGTGACGCCGGAGGCGGGCGTGCGGATGACGTTGGGCGCGGGTGTGGTGGCCTCGTTCGAGGTTCGGCCGTGCGCCGCACTCCCCGATGGCCTTGGCGTGGATGCACCGCACGACCCATATATTCCGGCGCCCAGCATCATCGATGAAGTCGCTGGAACGCGCTCGGGCGCCGCGCCCCTTCCGCCTGCCACGGGCAACGGCCAGGCCGAAACGCCCGGGCTCTCGGAGCCCCGGGCGCGGCAACTCTTCGGGCTGTTCATCGCTGTGGTAGCACTATTCGCGGTCGGTTCATTGGCAGCGCGCTTCCTGGCGCATGTCGCACCGGTCCACAAGGCGGAGAAGAAGCAGTAATCGACCTCTTCCTGGTCGGGTGTTGCGGAGATGGGGGATGCCTTGGCCGGCGTGCCCCATTTGCGCGTTAAGCGGGGGTTATGCCTCGGGCGCATGCCGAGTGCCCATAGCGAAAGCCCTGGGGTACCTTGGATGGAGGCCGTAAACTCAGCTACTGGAAGGTCCCATGCCACGATTTCTCAGCCGCCTCTCGTGGGCGGCGGCCGCTCTTGCGGGGGCCGGCCTGTTCATCGCCTCTACAGCAACCGCCCAGATCCCCTTCCCGCCAGCGACGGTGTTCGGCTCCATCACGGACTCCGCCGGACCCGTCCCGGAGAAGCTGAAGGTCGAGGCGTACGTCGGCGACACGCTCTGCGGCGAAGGTGAAACCGGGTTCACCGGCGATGGCAACAGCCGTGTGACGGTGTACTTCGCGGACGTGGTTTCCGATACCCAGACCGCGGGCTGCGGCAAGAGCGGGGCGGACGTGCGCTTGAAGATCGGCGACCGATTCGCAACCCAGACGTTCAAGTGGGAGGCGGGGGCGGTGCAGCTCAACGTCGTCTTCGGAGACGCCACCCCTGCGGCGATCCCGACGTTTACGCCCACTCCTCCGCGCACAGCGACGCCGGCGGCAGGCTCCACGGAGTCACCACAGGGGGGGCAGGGAGGCGGAGCCGTGGAGACCATCCCTGCCGGTTCCCCGGGCGCGGGTTCGCCAGTGCCTCGCAGCGGCGGCATCACCAGCTCCACCCCGGCCACCGGTGAATCCAGCGACGATGGCGGCGGCTTCCCCATCTGGGCGGTCGCGGTGCTTGTGCTCGGTGGCGTGGCGGTGGTTGGGGGCGGCATCGGATTCGCAATGTCTCGCACCCGCACTGGCGAAGAGGACGACCTCTTTCCGGGCACGCCCACCGAATAGAATCTCTCACCCCAAACCCCTCCACCGCGGTGTAGAGGGGAGGCGTGGGTCGCACAACGCCGCAATTTCGGAACGCTACTTCGCGGGGTGCAGTTCCCAGAACGTACTCGTCACTTCCGGCACTTCGGCCTGGATGCGGGCGTCGATGCGCTGGAGCAGGTCCTCGATCGCGGTCGTGGAAAGGTCGCGTTTGACGCGCAGCTCGCCGGTGACCAGGACGCTGTGGGAGCCGAGCTGCATGGTGAGGATGCGTACCGCGTTCTCCACCTCGGGGAACGTTGCCAGGCAGGCGGCGATGGCGGCGCGCGTCTCTGGGTGGGCGGCCGCGCCCAGCAACATCTTTCGCGCGCCGATGCCGAGCATGAGCGCAACAACCGCCAACACGACGCCGATGCAGAGCGAAGCGATGGCATCCCACTGTTCGTCGCCCGTCGCTTCCGACAGGCCCAGGCCACCGAGCGCGAGGAAGAGGCCCACGAGGGCGGCGGCATCTTCAAAGAGCACCGTCTTCAGTGTGAGGTCCGGTGCTTCGCGCACGAATTTCATGACCGGCCAGCCCTTGGCCCTGGCGCTTCGTATCAGCCCCCGCACCGCCACCGTCATGGAGATCGCTTCGAATACGACCGCCAGGCCGAGCACGCCGTACGCAATCAGCAGCGCGAACGACTCGCGGTGGTGCTCGTCCGATTGGAGGAGCGTGCGAGTCCCCTCGTAAAAGGAGAAGGCGGCGCCGGCGACGAAAATGAAGATGGCCGCCATGAAGGACCAGAAGAAGGGCTCCTTGCCGTAGCCGTGGGGGTGCTCCTCGTCCGCTTCAGTATCCGAGAGATTTATGCCCACAAGGAGAAAGACCTGGTTGACGGTGTCGGCGAAGGAGTGGCCCGCCTCCGCGAACATCGCGGCACTGCCAGTGAGCACCCCGGCGAAGACCTTGCCTACGGCAATGGCGGCGTTCGCCCCCATTGCCGCGAGGACCGCGCCCTTGCTCTCGCTCGCCATCCGTCACCCCCGGGCGCACACACTGCCGCAACGCGCGCTACCAGCAGCCGCTAGAATCGCACCACTTCCCGCAAAGGACACACACACCATGCCCGGACGTTTAGAAGGCAAGGCAGCAGTCATCACCGGAGGGGCGAGCGGCATAGGCCGCGCCTGCGCCCTGCGCTTCGCCCAGGAGGGTGCCAGCATCGTCGTCGCCGACCTCGACGAAGAACGAGGAGCAGAGACCGTTGCGGGCGTGAAGGCGCTGGGCCAGCGTGCGATCTTCCGTCGCACGGACACCTCCCGGGAGGCTGACTGCGAGACACTCGCGGACGCAGCCGTTGCGGAGTTCGGGCAAATCGATGTGCTCGTGGCTGCGGCGGGGATCTCCCACGCCCTCTACGTCTCCGGCCAGGAGCGCGAGGGCGACGGTGGTGGCCGCGACGCAGCCCTGTTGCTCAACAAGCCAACGGAGTACTGGGAGAAGGTCCTGAACGTGAACCTGACGGGCGTCATGCTCACGGATCGCGCCGTCGCCCGCCGCATGCTTGACTCCGGCCGGGGCGGATCGATCATCAACATCGCCTCGGGCGCGGCGAAGATCCCGATCGTGGGCGCGGTCGATTACTGCGTCTCGAAGGCGGGCGTCTGGATGTTGACGAAGGGCTTCGCGCTCGAACTGGCGCGCCACAACATCCGCGTAAACGCGATCGGCCCCGGGTTCATCGAGACGCCAATGACCGCGAGTTTCCGTGCGGACGAGGAGCGCGCACGAACAATCGTCTCTGGCATCCCCCTCGGCCGCTTCGGCCAACCGGAGGACATCGCCAACACCGCGCTCTTCCTGGCCAGCGACGAAGCGAGCTACTTCACGGGCGAGATCCTGTTCCCGGACGGCGGCCTGTTTAC
>JBKKBS010000244.1:0-3549 GCA_046713815.1 Tepidiformaceae bacterium | reverse complement strand
ATTTAACTGGCGCGTTGCCGGAGAAGCGTCAGCTCTGCTATGGTTGACTTCCTCAAGGGGAGTAGCCTGCGCTCCGATTCTCCGGGGCGTTCCTCCGCCGTCAGTACGTCGGCATCGCGGATGCCGGCCGGCGTGGGATAAGCGAGACCTTCTCGCATGGTCAGACCTTGGCGTTGCGCGCGTTGCGCGCAGCCATTCCGTCTGCCACGAAAGGTCTCTCCGAATGCTCCTCGACTTCGCCCCGTGGATCCTCTTCCTCGTATTCGTCGCTGGCATGCTAGCGCTCGACCTGGGCGTCTTCCACCGGCACGCCCATGTGGTTGGTCGCAAAGAAGCTGTGATTTGGAGCTGCGTCTGGATCGGGCAGGCTGCTGTATTCAACGTCGGCGTGTACATCTTCATGGGCTCGCAGGCAGGCCTGGAGTGGACAACGGGCTACGTTATCGAGAAATCCCTCAGCGTCGATAACGTCTTTGTCTTTCTGCTGATCTTCTCAGCCTTCGCCGTGCCTGCCGAGTATCAGCACCGCGTGCTCTTCTGGGGCATTCTCGGCGCTCTCGTCATGCGGGCGGCGCTGATCTTTGCCGGCGTGGCGCTCCTAAGCGCATTCCACTTCATCATCTACATCTTCGGGGCGTTCTTGATCATCACCGGATTTCGGTTCTTGCGGCACTCCGAAGGGGCCCCATCGCTCGAAAAGAATAAGCTCGTCCGGCTGGCAAGGCGGTTCTTCCCCACCACTGAGGGATACGAAGGACAAAGGTTCTTCGTGCGGCGAAACGGCGTACTCTTTGCAACGCCGCTCCTCCTCGTCCTGCTTCTCATCGAAAGCACCGACCTCGTCTTCGCTGTCGACTCAGTTCCGGCCATCCTGGCCATTACGCGCGACCCGTTCATCGTGTTCACTTCGAACGTCTTCGCCATCCTTGGCCTCCGGGCGCTCTACTTCGTCTTGAGCGGCTACCTGTCAAACCTGCGGTATCTCAAGCCGGCGCTCGCCGCAATCCTCGTCTTCGTGGGCGCAAAGATGATGCTGATTGACGTGTTCAAGATGCCGTCTCTTATCAGCCTGGCCGTGATTGTCGGTATCCTCGGGGTGGCCATCACGGCCTCGCTGCTGGTGCGGCGGCGAGAGAGCACGCATGTCCCCGGCGAACTTCCACCTGATGAGGCGGAGGAGATCACCGAGCGTGCTAACGCCCCGCGCGAGTAGCCGCTGCGTCTCGGAACAACGTGCGACGGCTGCGAGCCGGTTCCGCTTGGGACGCCGCCACGGCCCAGTGGTCTATTCTCAGCGTCACCTACGAACCGATTCTCCCGACGGGGAATCGACTGAATCAGAATTGGAGTTCACCAAGCCATCATGGGCGCTATCGGCCTCGAACTCGTCCTTATCGTTGTCCTGGTCCTGATTAACGGCGTCCTCGCAGGCTCGGAACTCGCGGTCGTCTCCGCCAGGAAAGTACGTCTCCAGCAGCGAGCAGCGGCGGGCGATGGCGGCGCGCGGGTCGCCCTGAAACTGGCTTCTGAGCCGAATCGCTTTCTCGCCACCGTCCAGATCGGGATTACGCTCGTGGGCATTCTCGCTGGCGCCTTTGGTGGCGCAACCGTAGCGGAGAAAGTCGCCGAGCAGTTGGAGGATCTCGGACTCAGCAACGGCGCATCGGGTGCCGCCGGCGTCCTCCTCGTTGTACTGGGCATCACCTATCTCTCGCTGATCATCGGCGAGCTGGTGCCGAAGCGTATCGCACTCGCGCACCCGGAGGCGATCGCCAGGGTGGTTGCGCGGCCGATGCGCCTGCTGTCGATTCTCGGCACGCCGGTCGTCGCCATCCTGAGCTTCTCCACCGATGCCGTCCTTCGGCTGCTTCGTCTGCGCGCGCCCTCGGATGAAGCGGTCACCGAGGAGGAACTGAAGATGCTACTGCAGCAGGGCGCCGACGCTGGCGTAATCGAAATTGCCGAGCATGAGATAGCCGCCGCCGTTTTTCGACTGGGCGACCGCCACGTCGCCGACCTCATGACCCCGAGGCTCGAAACGGTGTGGTTGGATGTGGCGGACCCGGTTGAACGGGCACTGGAAGCAATCGCCGAATCGCCGCACGAGCGATATCCCGTCTGCGAGAACGATGCGGACAACGTGCTGGGCGTTGTGGCGGTCAAGGATCTCTTCGCGCTGGTCGCCCGAGGCGAGACCCTGGACCTCCGCGCGGCGCTTAAACCTGCGCTCTACGTTCCGGAAACGCTCTCGGTCCTCTCGGTTCTCCAGCGCTTCAAGGAGGCGCCTTCAACGCTCGCTGTCGTCATCGACGAGTACGGCGGGACGAACGGCATCGTCACACTAACCGACGTGATGGAAGCCATCGTCGGCGATCTACCAACCGGCGAGCAGACAGAGCAGGCGATCGTGCGCCGCCCCGATGGTTCGTGGCTCATCGATGGCAGGCTGCCGTTCGACGAGTTGCGGGCCCTCGTTGGTTTCCGAGATGCGCCGGAGGAGCGCGACTATCAGACGTTGGCTGGATTCGTCCTCCACCAGTTCGGGCACATCCCTTCGATCGGTGAGTCATTGGATTGGAACGGCTTCCGTTTTGAGGTGGTCGATATGGACGCGAGGCGTATCGATCGAGTGCTAGTCGCACCAACCGGGGTCCGCCCGGTTGCAGCCTCACCGGAGGGGGGCTAACGCGCTTCGTAATGGCGGAGCCCGGCATCACCGCGGTGTCGGCACCAGCCTGCTCCGACAAGGTCCGGCAACTGATTTCGCCTGGACTGATGTCCTGCCGGCATCCCGCGCGTATACCACTGGCGTGGATCCCGCGGTCGCGGTGCCATTTTCCGACCCTGCTGAACGCCCGGGACATGATGTCCGGCGGGCACCAGCACGCGAGGCCTGTGGTCGCAGGGGGCCGACGGTCGGCCAAGCGTAGAGTCTGGATGATTGAAGAGGGCTCTCCGGACGCTCTCTACGTGGTTGCCGAGCAGGGATTCGAACCCGGACCAAAGGCTCCAAAGGCCTCGTTTTGGAGCGGCGTAGCCTACTTGCCGAGTCGAATCCGCCCCGGCAATGCTGCGACGCGGCGAGTGAGACGAGTCCCTTTGTCGCCTGGTTTTGGGGGCAACCAAGGGACTAAATCAGACAGAACTGGCCTTTAGAGGATCGCAAGGAAAACGACCAGACAAAACCAGCGAGCAGCAGGCCGGCTCCCAGTGCTGTTCAGGGGCGGGATCCCTTAGGACTTCGCGTTCTTCGAAGGTTTCGACTTGCCAGAACTGTTGAGGGTGACCGCCTGGCGAATGAGCGCCCTGAACGCGGACTCGTCAACCGCTTCTCCTTCGTGGATGTCGATCGCGCGGCGTACGTTTCCGTCGAGACTCGAGTTAAAGAGACGCGCCCTTGGCGAAGGTGAGCTTCACGACACTCTTGTAGGATTCGCCAGTGCAGATGATGCCGTCGTGTGACCAGATCGGAGTGCCCATCCACTTCCACTCCTCGACCACGTCCGGGTCTGCTTCCTTGATGAGCTTGCGCATTCTGCCGAGGGTTTC
>JBKKBS010000243.1:0-6782 GCA_046713815.1 Tepidiformaceae bacterium | reverse complement strand
GAACACCAGCCGTCCTCGTCTGGCGGAGAGATTGGGATGAGGGCGACATCGATCGGCGCGAACCCCGGCGGGAGGTGCCCGTCGCGCCACTGGGCGAGGGGGATGTATTCGAACCGCCCGGCGCGCGAGGCCGCGCGTTCTAGCGGGCCACAATAGAAAGTGCGCACCTGCCAATGGTCGAGGATCTCGGGCTGGTCCCAGTTGAAGGGCGTGAGGAACGTGAGGATCGTCAGCTCAGGCAGCTCCGAGGTCCGCCCGGTGAGCGCGGCGCAAAGGTTCACGGGCACGCTCGTAAAGCCGCCGCCGTAGACGTGGTCGCCAGATTTGACAAGCCCCACCGCTTCCTCGGCGGTGCCCAAGATGCCGGCGTGGCGCTCTCTCCAGTTCACGGCTGTCATTGTGGTCATGAGCGAGCCCTCCGAGGTGCTGGTGAGTGAGGGTAGCAGGTCGTGGAATGAGCTGTTCAGCCGCCGGCGGCGGCCGCGGCGGGCGCTTCCCAGCCGGGGACGTAAGGCCGCCACTCGTGCTGTGCGCCGAGGTACTGGAAGAACGCGTGGTAGACGGAGACGCGGGGAGAATGCGGGTACAGGTTCAAGGGCATGCGTGCCTCCTGCGGGGTGCGGCCCGCCTTGCGGTGATTGCAGGATTTGCAGGCGCTCACGAGGTTCTCCCAGGTGTGCTCGCCGCCGCGATGGCGGGGGACGACGTGGTCGAGGGTGAGGTCGTGGGTGGCGCGGCCGCAGTAGACGCAGGCCCAGCCGTCACGCGTGAAGATCTCCTTGCGCGTGAGGCGGACCTTCGGGCGAGGGCGCCGGATCATGTGGAAGAGGCGGATGACGGAGGGCAGCGTGAAGGCGGACGTGGCCGAGTGGAACACGCCACTGGCGGATTCCAGCACCTCCGCTTTCCCACGGAGCACCAGCACGAGTGCGCGCCGAACGTGGCAGACGTTGAGCGGCTCGTAATTCTGGTTGAGCACGAGGACGGGTACGCTGGTGTCCACCCTCTCCTGCCTTTTGCCGGATCGTAACAAATGCGCGGCCACGCTCGCAATTCCGGGGATTCGAACCGCCAAGACACCGAGCGCGCAGACGTTTAAGGAACTCAAGACCCAGCGCAAGTCATCGCCGAGTGCGCCGAGGGGGTAGCGGGCGGCGGCTGCGGGTTAACTTGAATCTCGGAACTTGGGACAGGCTAGGCCGGCGTGGCGTGCTTGGTCCAGAGCTTGAGCGTTTCGCGGAGGTGGCCGAGGGTGGCTTCGTCGAGGTTCGTGCCTTCGAGCACGCAGTCCTGGAGGTGGCGTTCGAGGATAAGGACGCTGGCCTGTTCGAGGCTGGCGCGGACGGCCTGGAGCTGGGTGAGGACATCCTCGCAACACCGGCACTCTTCGAGCATCTTGCGCAGGCCGCGGACCTGGCCCTCGACGCGTGCGAGGCGGTTCAGGAGTTTCTTGTTTTCGACGTCGTCCATATGGGTTTGCGGCTTTCGAGGGGTTGACCTCAGTATACCCCCTGGGGTATTATTACGTCACTACATCGCTCGCTCCAGGATCAGAACCCCGGAACCTCGCGAGCATTCCCGGCCAGAGCGCCGGAAAAAGAGGAGTCTCAACACACTATGTCTTCAACACGCGAAGTCACCGACACCACCTTTGACGCCGATGTCATGAAGGGCGACCTTCCGACGCTGGTCGACTTCTGGGCGCCCTGGTGCGGCCCCTGCCGCATGGTCGCGCCGATCGTCGAGGAACTCGGCGAGGAGTACGCGGGGAAGGTAAACTTCTTCAAGATGAACACCGATGAAAACCCGTCGGTGCCCGGCAAGTACGGCATCCGCAGCATCCCATCGCTCCTGATCTTCAAGGACGGGGAGCTGAAGGACACGATCGTCGGCTTCCGGCCGAAAAGCGACCTGAAGAAGCGGCTGGACGCGGCGCTCGTCTAGCGCCTCCTGCTCACGCCCCTTCTCCTCCCCAGGCACTCGCTCGCGGTTCGCGCCGGCACCAATAAGCCTGGAGAGAGCAGGAGGAGCGGCACGGTCGCTGAACACAAAACGGCCGGGGCGCTTGCCCCGGCCGTTTTGTCTCCCTGGAGGGAACCATGAATGAGTACGACATCGCCATTGTGGGCGCGGGCGGGGCAGGGCTGACGGCGGCGATTTACGCGGCGCGATCCGCGCGGCGGACAATGGTGTTCGAAGGGCGGGTCACTGGCGGCCAGATCGCGACCACGGACATCGTCGAGAACTACCCGGGTTTCCCGGATGGAGTAAACGGCTTCGACCTGGGGATGTCGTTCCACAAGCAGGCGGAGAGGTTCGGCGCGGAGTTCGTCTACGAACGGGTGGAGACGCTGGAGCGGACGGCCAACGAGGCTTTCCGGCTCGTGGCGGCGGACGTTGAATACCTGGCGAAGGCGGTGGTCGTGACGGCCGGCGCGGAATACAACAAGCTCGGCGTGCCCGGGGAGGAGGAGTTCACGGGCCGTGGCGTGAGCTACTGCGCGACCTGCGACGCGGCCTTCTTCGCGGGCCAGGAGGTCGCGGTCGTGGGGGGCGGCAACGCAGCCATGGATGAGAGCATCTTTGTGACCCGCTACGCGAGCAAGGTACACGTGATCCACCGGAGGGACTCGCTGCGCGCAAGTGCGGTGCTGCAGGAGCGTGCGTTCGCCAACCCCAGGATCGACTTCACCTGGGACACCGTCGTCGAGGGCATACGAGGCGACGGGCAAGTTACCGAAATCGACCTGCGCAACGTGAAGACGGGCGGGACAAGCGTCCTGCCCGTAGGAGCAATCTTCATCTTCATCGGCCAGACGCCCAGCAGCCACCTGCTGGAGGGGCTCGTGGAACTTGACCGGGGCGGACACGCGCTAGTGGATTTGCAGATGCGGACGGCGTTGCCGGGGCTGTTCGTGGCGGGAGATTTGCGGACACTGGCGGCACGTCAGTTGGTGTCGGCCTGCGGCGACGGGGCGACCGCGGCGATCTCGGCGGAGCATTACCTGGCGGAACGATATGGAAGCCCCAGCGCGGCGCGGCGAGACTGAAGACGCGGGAAATGGGGCGGAATCGACAATCGACAATCGACAATCGACAATCCCTCCATGCCACTTTATGAATTTCAGTGTGCGACCTGCGGGGCGCGCGAAGAGGTGTTTACCCGCAGCTTCACGTCCGACGTGAAGACACCGGGGTGCCCGGCGGCGCCGAAGCAAGAGACCCACGAGATGCGCCGAGTGGTGAGCAAGTTCGCGCAGCACAAGACGGTGGTCGACCAGCTTGCGGATGCGGAGGCGAAGTGGGGCAAGGAAGTGAATGCGGCGATGGGCCCGGAGCCGGATGTGGGCCGCATGGCGAGACGATACGAGTCGCTAGCGAAGGACTTGCCGGAGTAGCGGGCGCGGAGGGCTGGTCGCCGCCAGACCTTACGAGTCGGAAGCATTGGCCGAACCGGCTCACACGGGGCGTTGCGGGCGGCTGCGTTGCCTGCCTGAAGTTATTCTTCGACGCGGGTGATGGCGCCCGCGGAGACGATGAATCGCCCGGAGGCGCGCGTCATGACTTCGCGTACTCGATCGGGCTCGGCGGTGGTGACGATCACTTGCTGGAAGCTATCAAAAAACTCTAGTACCCCCTTGCGGCGCCGGACATCGAGTTCGGAGAGCACGTCGTCGAGGAGGACGATGGGGTCGTCGCCGAGGGCCCGGCGAAGGTAGCTGGCTTCGGCGATGCGCAGCGAAAGGGCGGCGGAGCGCTGCTGGGCGCGCGAGGCGAAGGAGTCGGCGGGAAGTCCGTCGATCTCGACGGAGACATCGTCGCGGTGCGGGCCCACGAGGGTGGCGCCAGCGCCGATCTCTCGGCCACGCAGGCTGGCGAGCGCCTTGAGCATGCGCGCGGTCCATTCGGTTTCGTCGATGGGGGCATCGAGTTCCGCAAGGCCGCCGAGGGCGGGGCGGTAGGTGAGGGTCAGAGATTCGAGCCCATCACTGAGGCGTTCCATCTGGCCCTGGGCCTGGGGGACGACATGGCCGAGGGCGTCCGCGCGGGCCTGGAAGATGATGCCGCCGGCGTGTGCGAGCTCCTGGTCCCAGAAGTTGAGTTCGCTCGGATTGGCCTCTCGCGCCTGGACGCGCTTGAGCAGGCTGTTGCGCTGTTGGAGGACACGCGCATAGCGCTGCATGGCACGCAGATACCCGCGGTCTACTTGCGAGATCATCATGTCCAGGTAGCGGCGACGAAGCAGTGGAGGGCCCGCTACTACCTCGATGTCAAGCGTCGTGAAGAGCACGGCGGCGAGCTGGCCGACGGCCTCGGATGCGCGCTTGGGCAGACCGTTCACGCGCACGCGCTTGCCCGCGCGGTGGCTGGGGTCGGTGGTGCGCCCCACGACGGCGACCTCGAGCTGGAGGTTGCCGGCGGATCGCTCGACTTCGCAGCTCAGGCGAGCGACGGGAAAGTCGGAGGAGAGGATGTCGCGACGGACAAGGTCGGCATCGGAACTCGCGCGGCTCGAACGGAGCGTGGAGAGGAGGTAGATCGCTTCGAGCAGATTGCTCTTGCCCTGGGCGTTCTCGCCGACAACAAGATTCAAGCCCTTATCGAGTTTGAGCTGGACGCGGGCGTAGTTCCGGTAGTTCTGAAGGTGAAGTCCGAAGATGTACACGGCGTGGTTCCATCATAACGGATTTTGTTAGCTTCGGGCTTATAGATTTCCTTGCAGATCGGCATTTCCCGGGGCTTGACCGCGCGAGGGCGTGAGCCGGCCGGCCGGCCGGCCCGGAAGAACTGTTTACCCGCCTACGCGCTCGCCTTGTCCCGCAGGCCAAAGCGTCCGTATAATTCGTCGTTGGTATAGGCGGGTGAGCACATGAAAGTACAGGTCCTCCAGGAGAATCTCCAACGCGGGCTCGCGACAGTGAGCAGGGCCGTGGCGGCACGCAACACGCTGCCGATCATTTCGAACGTCCTCTTCCAGACGGACCAGGGGCGGCTGAAGCTGGTCGCGACTGATCTCGACATCACAATCTGCGCCTGGATCGGCGCGAAGATCGACGAGGAAGGGGCAACGACGATCCCCTCGCGCCTCATCGGGGACTTCGTGGCGTCGCTCCCGCCGGGGACGGTGAACCTCGAGATCCCGGAGCGCGGGCGCCAGGTGAAGCTGGACTGCGCAAACAACAAATCGACGATCAACACAATGGACGCGGAGGACTTTCCACGCAGCCAGGCGGTGACGGGCGGATCCTCGATCGAACTCGACCCGAAGGTCCTCAAGCGTGCGATCGACCGCGTGGAGTTCGCCGCGGCGAGCGACGACTCGCGGCCAGTGCTGACCGGCATCCAGGTCAAGGCCGACGGTACGCGGCTCACGTTCGCATCGGCCGACGGCTTTCGCCTGGCGGTGGCCGATATCACGCTCGCGGACGGCTCGGGCGAAGCGATCGAAGTGATTGTGCCGGCGCGTGCCTTGCGCGAGCTTGCGCGCCTCATCAGCGAGGGCAACGAGACGGTGGAGATGCGGATCAACGCGCAGAAGACTCAGGTGATGTTCGCGATGACGGATGTGGAGCTGGTGGCGCAGCTCATCCAGGGGACGTTCCCGAACTACAGCCAGCTCATCCCGGCGGAATACAACACGCGCTGCATCGTGGATGTGGACGAATTCAAGCGCGAGGCGCGCATCGCGGCGATTTTCGCGCGGGACGGGAGCGGCATCATCCGCCTGCAGATGCATCCCGCGAACGGGATGCCCGGGAAGCTGACGGTGAGCGCGCGCGCCGATGAGATCGGCGACAACGAGGGCGAGCTGGACGCCCAGATCGAGGGCGACGCGGGGAAGATCGCGTTCAATGCCCGCTATCTCCAGGACGTGCTCAACGCGCTCAACGGCAAGGTCGCGCTGGAGATGACGAGCCCTTCGAGCCAGGGCGTCTTCCGGCCACTGGACGAGCGCGACTACGTGCACGTCGTTATGCCGATGTTTGTTCAATGGTGACCAAATGCCCACCATCATCGGTTGGATCAGCATGATCCATGAGCGGGATCGCGGCCTCGATGACCGCTCTGTCGCGACAAGCTCTGATGCGGATGTCGAGGGCATTCAGAAGCAGCTGGAGCTTCTCGCCCTCTGCGTTTAGGACCCAGTCACGAACCCTTTGAGCGACCGTCGGCAGCAAGCTCTCGGCATCGGCGGGACTCAGCGGCCAAGGCGGGTTTCCGCGGCCGGCAGAGAGTTCCCGCTCGAGCCGCTTTTGCTCAGCCTTGGTCCGGTTCGCCTCGCCCCGTAACACTGACTCGGGAAGGTCACCGTCCAGGAACAACCCGGTTAGGCGCTTCTGCTGATCCTGAACAGCCGTGAGCTGCTGACTGAGGCGGAGCTGATCAGCGGGGAGGCTCGACATTTCCGGTCTGACGTGACGGTCGAATTCCTCACGAAGGCGTAGTGGGTCAGCAAGAACTTGAATGACCTGCTCGAACACAGCCTCTTCCAGTAGCTCGCGCGGGATGTACCGCCGACTGCATCGGTGATCAGGCGAGCGGCTTGCGCTCCGAACTGCGCGACGCACTGAGTGCCATTGAGCACGCCCTCAACCGCGAGGTCGCGGCTGCTGCATGAGGGCCCCCAGTTCGTGAACGCTGCCTTTCGTCATCGCGGGCCGAGTGGCCCGAGCGCACGGGCTGGTAGGATACGGACTACTTCCACAGGAGCCACCAGCTGATGGCAGAGTTCAAGGTCATCAAAGCGACCAGCGCCCCTCCCCCGCCGCGGAGCCCGGCGC
>JBKKBS010000242.1:0-6506 GCA_046713815.1 Tepidiformaceae bacterium | reverse complement strand
CCTTCTGGCAGACTGGTGCGACCTCCTCATTTTGTTGACGGTCTATTAGTCCGTCGATGCCCAACCGTATGAGGTGTACCAGTTCCACCCGGCAATCCGCGGACGCGTACCCTTTGCTATCGTGCCTCAGAAGTTCGAGGGGACCTGGCTTGAGCGCGACCCTAAGCACCGTTGGCGGCCGGGTATGCCTCGCCCTAACTGGGCGTGACTGTCGTCGGCCCTGATGGGATGCGCCAGACGCGCGCAACTGACGCAAGCTGAAGCCGAGTGCGGGCGATTGCTAATCGCTAGCTGGCGGAACGCCAGTCGAGGGTTCGGGCCCCTCCTCTCCGCCAGAACTCCGTCACAGTGATCGGAAGGGCGGAGGTTCGCTACAATGGGTGATCCGCGCGGAGAGGTCGCATAGTGGCCGAGTGCGGGCGCCTGCTAAGCGCTTACTGGCGGTAACGTCAGTCGAGGGTTCGAATCCCTCCCTCTCCGCCAGGTGCCACATTCGTCCCAGCGGCCACGGAGGGCCGCGGCTCCAGGAACATTATGATATCGAAGTTTTACCTGTGGACCGTCGGGTGCCAGATGAATGTGGCGGACAGCGAGAAGCTGGCCGCGGGCTTCACGCGCCTCGGGCTGAAGGCGACCGATCGGCCGGAGCGCGCGGACATCGTCGTGATCAACACCTGTAGTGTGCGCCAGCACGCCGAAGACCGCGCCTATTCGAAGCTCGGGCGCGTGCGCGACCTCAAGAAGGAACGGCCGGATCTGAAGCTGGCGGTCATGGGATGCATGGTCGGTCTGAAGACGGATGATCTCCGGAAGCGCTTCCCCTACGTGGACGTGTTCGCGCGTCCGCAGCAGTTCGAGCCGATCATGGAGCTGGTGGAGGGCCCGGGCGAGGACCTGGGCGGCGAGTTCTGGCCGTCGACTTACGCGATCCCAGAGGGGCCGACGGCGTACGTGCCCGTCGTGCACGGGTGCAACAAGTTCTGCACGTACTGCATCGTGCCGTATCGGCGGGGGCGCGAGAAGAGCCGGCCGATGGACGAAATCGTGCGCGAAGTCGCGTATCTCACGCTCCATGGCGTGCGGGAGGTGACGCTCCTCGGCCAGACAGTCGAGGCCTACGGCCACGACCTCGCGGAGCAGCCCGACCTCGGCGACCTCATGCGCGCGCTGTCCGCGACCGAGCGATTGGAGCGCATCCGCTTCCTCACCTCGTACCCCAGGGACATGACGCATCGCATCCTGGAGGCGGTGGCGGAGCTGCCGAAAGTGATGGAGAACTTCTCCCTCCCGATCCAGGCGGGCAGCGACGCCGTGCTCGAATCGATGCGCCGGGGGTACACGAAGCAGGAGTACCTCGACAAGATCACCGAGGTGCGAGCGCTCATGCCTCACGCGGGAATCACGACCGACATCATTGTCGGGTACCCGGGCGAGACGGACGCGGATTTCGAGGAGACGTGCGAGGTCCTGGAGGCGCTGCGCTTCGACAAGGTGCACGTCGCGGCCTATTCGCCGCGACCGGGGACGATCGCCTTCCGGAAGATGGAAGACGACGTGCCCCCTGACCTGAAGGCGGCGCGGCTGCACCGGATCGAGGAGATAGAGGAGCGCATCTCGCAGGGTATCAACGACCGCTACGTGGGCACGACGCAGCAGATCCTGGTGGAGGGGACGCGTGGTGTGCAGCCCTTCGGGCGCACGCAGACGGGCAAGCTCGTGCACCTGGACGCGCCCGCCCGCACCGGCACCCTGGTCGAGGTGCGCATCGACCACGCCGGCCCATTCTCCCTCCGGGGCGTGGTAGAAGACGCGTTGACGGTCGTGTAGTGTCGTCCCCCCTCACCGGGGGGTGAGGGGCACGCGCACGAGGGCCGCGACGAGCGCTTCCAGTTCGGCGGCCGGGTCGTCGCTTATGCCGGAGTGCACCGGTGAGACCTGGATGACGGTGCTGCGCGGGGCGACCAGCCAGTGGAAGCGCTCGGCCTGCGAGAGGGCGGCCAGCTCTGCCGCCTCGGGGCTGGCGTCGCAGACGGCGCGGAACGAGGCGAGATGGCGCTCAATCGCGACGACGTCGATGCCGGCGGCGATGGCGCGCAGACGCGACTCGTCCAGCTCGATGATGCAGCCGAGGTAGCGTTTCTCGCGCGAAAAAAGCACGACCCCGACGTTCACGAACTCCTCGCGTTCGACGCGTGGGACGACGCGGATGACGGCGTAATTAAACGATGCCTTGCCGGGCACGGTCCGCCTCCTCCGCGAAGATTTCGGCCGCGCCGAGGCGGTCGACCAGGTAGCCAACGTACCGTTCGCGGATCTCTGCTGCCTCGCCATCAGCGATGAGCCATTCGGACGGCACTGTGTCCACGATTGCTTCGAACGCCGCTCGGTCCAGGCGTGCCCGCACACTGTGAGTTTGCGGAGCGATGGCCGAGGCGTGAGCGAGCAGGACGTGATCCTTGATGCGCGAGAAGGGCGAATCGGGACGGGCGGAGGGCCAATCATGGTGGAAGTAGAGGGCGGCGCCGTGATCGATGAGCCAGGGTTCGCCGTGCCAGAGGAGCATGTTCGTGTTGCGGGCGGTGCGATCGACGTTCGTGATAAACGCATCGAACCAGGCCGCGCGCGCGCACCAGTCGCGGTCGAGGGTGCGCGCGGTCACAGCGTCGATGGCGAGCGCACCCGGGAGGAAGTCCATGCCGAGGTTAAGGCCCGCGCTTGCCTCCATCAGGTCCTTGATCTCGGTGTCCGGCTCCGCGCGGCCGAGAACGGGATCGAGGTTCATGACCACCAGTTCGGGCACGCGCAGGCCGAGCGCGCGGCCGATCTCGCCGGCGATGACCTCCGCGACGAGGGCCTTCGCGCCCTGGCCCGCGCCACGGAACTTCAGCACGTAAAGTCCGTCGTCGTCCCCTTCGACGAGGCCGGGCAGGGAGCCGCCTTCGCGCAACGGCATGACATAGCGCGTCGCTTCGACGCTGCGGATGACAGGGAGAGTCGCTGGTGCCACGGGTCGAGCCTAGCATTCGCCGGGGCGAGGTGCCTTATCGTTTCTTCGCCTCGTCCGCGACCGACGCACAGACTCCAAGTCCATCCTTGAACCCGGCATGGAACGCGTAGATACGTTCTTCGGCGGTGCCGTGCGCGTCTTCGTCGTACCACTCCACGCCTTCCGGGTCCCCGAGGTCGAGCAGCGAGGCGGCCGCTGCTTCCAGATCGCCAATGGCGAGCAACTTCCGTTGATTAGCGTTACGTGCGTACACGCCCGCCAGGCAGTCTGCCTGGAGTTCGTAGTCAATCGAATAGAGGTCAAGGGAGAAAAAACCGACATGCGCCTGGACAAGGTGCCCCCACTCGTGCGCGAGGATGAAGATCGGCGCGAAGTCGCCCTTCTCGGTGAATTCGGCTTGGAAGAATTCGCGGTCGTAATAGATCGAGTTGTTCCCGCCTGAATAGAGAGCCTTGCCGGCAAAGAGGCAAAGCAGGTCGGCCACCTCCTCGTCGCAGGCGATCACTTCCGGAGTCTCGTAGCTGACGATGATGCCTGTGAGACGCGTCTGCCAGTATTTTCCGATGTCGGCGATCGCGAAGGCGACGAGGTCGTCGAGGCTGTCGGGGCAGCCGTCGGGGGCATCGAAATCGACGCCGCCCGGGCGTTCGGCGGAATCGGCGCACCTGTCGGCGTCGTCAGGCACCGTGTCGCCGTCGGCGTCCGGCGCGGCAGTGCCTGTGGGCGTCGCGTTGCCGGAGCCGCGCAAGTAGAGCGGCTCATCTTCGCCTCCGCCGCACGCAGCGAAAATTCCGGTGAAGCTGAGTACCAGTGCGATGTATACCATGGACGCTCGCTGCATCACGCGAGTCTAGCGATCGATCTCCCAACGCGGGTGAAGGCGCCTTGTTAGGGGACTGACCCTTGTCGGAGTCGGTGGCCGCGTGGGCGCCAACAGACGACCCCGAGCGGCACGTTGCCCGCGGTGAGGACCACGCGGCCGTCGTCCTCGGGAAGGTCGGCGATGAATCGCTGGAGACGTTCGTCTTTGGGGCTCGCGGGGCGGACGAAGGTCTGCTGGCGCAGGAACGTGAGTGTCATCTCGCGGGAGGTAAAGGTACTCGCACTGCGCTCGCCCAGCCACGTCTCGAACAAGCGGCCGCGCGCGAGGAGAAGAGCGAGGAATTCCGGCAGCGCGGGGAGCAGGGCGCGGGCCTCCCCGTGGACAGCTTCGAAAGCGGGGGCAGCGGATGCCGCAGGGGCCTGGGCAAGGAGGACCGCAACGCACAGGCGCGTGCCGGACGCCTCCATCGCATCGAGGAAGGGGCCGAGGTCTTCGATGTCGTATCCCACATGGGCGATCAGCGCGACGTCAGCCATGGGCGGGTCAGACATCGGCCAGCGGCTCTTGATGACGCGCACGTTGCTGATGCCGTGTGCTTCCATGCCGCCCGTGAGCTGCTCGATCATGCCGGCAGATGGGTCGACGGCGATCACCTCGTGCGCCGCGAGGGCGAGCGGGAGCGCATATCGTCCGCCACCCGCGCCGATGTCGAGCCACGTCTCGCCGGTTCGGACCAGCGACAGCAGGTGGTCCAGCGCAGGCTCGTCGATGCGGCGCGGGTCTGCGCGGAACGTCTGGGCTATGGGAGCGTAGAAGTCACCGGAATCCACCTCTTCGCGCAGGCGCTCGGCCTGGTCGCGGTTGGCGCGCACAAGCGCGGCCCAGTCGGCGAGTGCTTCCGCGGGAGTGGGGCGTAGAGCTGACATCGGAGCAACGCTACCCGCTGATCGTGTGGCTGCGCAATCGCCCCGGTCCGCCCGCGTTACGATCGACTGGGCCGCCGGCTCGCCTGCGAGATTGTGCGGTATGGAATCGCGCTCACTTCGTACCTATCTCAAGCAGAAGGGCGAGGCCACGCGTGCGGCTGCGGTCCGCCGGCCGACGAGCGCGGACTGGCAGGAATCCGTCGAGGCGACGTGCGTGGCATCGGATGTCACGGGCGTCGCCGCCTGCGTTCCCGCGACTGGCAGTTCGTCGGTGACTCTGGCCCGGACTTCGGCGGATACACCCCCCGCAACTCGTGAGGACGGAAAAGACGTGCCGATCGTCGTGGAGTAGGACTCGCCTATCCCACTCGTCGCGCTACCACCGCGAACAGCGGGTCGCTCTGCCCCGCGTTCGGGCTCAGGTCGTACGCCTGCGATGGCCCGAAGCATCCCGCCTGGCGGAAGTACAGCCCGAGCAAATCCGCGTGCTCGCGATCGCCCAGCATCTGCCAGACGGCCACCGCCTTCGTCGGGAAGCACCGGTTCGAATACACGACCGCGAACGGAGCCTCCGGCCGAAGCACGCGCCCCACTTCCGCGAACACCTCGGCGGGTTGGGTCAGGTACTGGACCGAGACCGTGACGATCGCCCCGTCGAACGTGCTGTCGGCCCAGGGCAGCGCGGGTTCGGCGTTGAGGTCCTGGATCACGCGTTCCGTCAGCCGGGCGTTCGCATCCAGCTCATCCGCGTTCATGCCAAGACCAGCCACGACTTCGTACTCAACGTCCGATGGCAGATGCGAAACCCAACTCGTCATCAGGTCCAGGATGCATTCTCCCGGCGGAAGCAGCTCCCTGTAGAATGCGGTCGCCGCTGCGATGGCCGCATCATCGATGTGTGTCACCATTCGCGGCTCGCGGTAGAACAACTCGTCCGCGGACTCGTCGTGGCGGCGAAAATGCTCCGGCAGGAGCGGGTTCTCGGCCCCCATCAGCGGATCGCCGCCTCGCCCGCTTGCTGCACCATGACGCTTTCATAGAAGCGCGCGCGTGGGTGCCCGACGATGATCCCGTCCGGCATGCGCGACCCGTGTGCCTGGCGGAATGCGTCCGATTGGGCCCACGCGAGAAACGCCTCGCGCGACTCCCAGGTGCTATGGGAGACGTAGTCACCCTCGTCATCGCCCCGCAGCAAGGCGAATTCGACGAACCCGGGAAGCCCCTCGAGATACGTCTCTCGCGTCTTCCATATCTCCTCAAAGTCAGCGCCCCGCGCCGGGTCAACCTGGAACTGGTTCATGGCAACAAACATCTGACACCTCATCAGGGCATTCGGCGGTTTCATTGGTACTCTCGCCAGGAATTGAACCTGGGCTCATGGTTTAGGAACCACTGCTCCAGATTCAATCCTGACACCCTGTCACAGATTTACCACAATTTTTGCCGACTCCCCGAATCTTATTGACGGTGAGTCATCATGTCACGAAGAGGCAATCACAAGGGGTCCATCAGGCAGCGGGGCGACGGGAGGTGGGAGGCCACGGTACAGCTGGAGGGGCGAGAGTGCGAAACTGAGGTGGCTGATGGAGGCCTATGCGGCGTTGGTCATGGAGCATTTTGAGCATCCTCGCAACGCCGGCGAGTTAGTAGACGCGTGGCTGGACTTCGGGAGCCGCCCGCCGCTGTTCCCCGCCTCGTTCCGCCGCCCTGCCCACGAACATGCGCCCTCGCCGTGCAGTCTCGTGATACC
>JBKKBS010000241.1:0-2526 GCA_046713815.1 Tepidiformaceae bacterium | reverse complement strand
AGCCACTCCCTCCGGGGCTTCGAGTGCCGCCATGAACTCATCGAAGCCGGTGCGGGCCGCATCGAGGTCGCCGCAGCGGTGGGCGGCGCGGACAATCGCGCCGAGGCGCATCGGGATTACCTGGGGGAGGCGGTACGCCGGAACGTTGTTTCGGATTTTGTTTCGGGCTGCTTCGAGTTCGCCCACGCACTCCAGTCGCGTCGCATCGAGGAAGAGGCGAATGAAGTGGTCGGGTGGCACGAGCCGCAGCCACTCTTCGGCCTCTGCCGTCTCGCCGCGCGTGTGGTGAATCGCAGCCAGAGAGTTCGCGATGATGTGGACCGAACCTCGTTCGTTGGTCTGGCGGGCGAGCTCGAGGGGTTCTTGCAGTTCTTCGACCGACTTGTCCAGGTCGCCGAGCACAAGGAGGACGGCCCACTGTAAGAAGTAGGCGACGGTGAGAGCACTCCCGGGTCGCCGCACTTTCTTCCACTCTTCGGCTGCCTGCCGGTACATGGCACTGCCTTCGACAAGACGATGTTCGAGGAGGAGGCGAGCGCCCGTGCGGCTGAGGAGCGACGCGCGCACGTCCGGCAGGTCGAGAGACTCCGCGATTTGGGCCGCGCGCGTGGCGCGCGCATCGGCCTCGTCGTCCCAACGATCAATGGCTGACTGCGCAAGCAGGCGAGCTTCCAGCTCGGGCGCCTGACCGGCGAGGAGATCAATGGCAGAGAGGGCGAAACGGAGCTTCGATTCCGGGCCACCGAAGACGGAACCAAGCTGCTCAATCGTGGTGCGTGCGGCGGCAACTACGTTGCCTCCGGCGATGTACAGCTCGCGCGCACGGCCAAACGCTAGCTGCGAGGATGGCCAGTTGGCCGCATCGCGGTGCGCCTTACCAATGGCCAATTGCAGATCCGCCTCCTCGGCCCCCAGTCCGTCGTCAGAACCCGAGACGAGGGTCAGGCACCGCTCGTACCAGTGGACCGCGTCGTCCCATGCGGTCTGTGCCTCAGCCTGTTCGGCCGCCAGCCGAGAGTAGTGAACGGCATTCCTGGCGAAGCGAGGCGCGACAGTCGCCGCCTCGAGATAGTGTTCGGCGAGGCGAGGGGCGCGCTCGTGCGCCCGCGCGCCGTAACGCTTCTCAAGGGCCTCGCCGACCTGGCCATGGAGGCGGACACGCCTGGTGGTGGAGAGTTCGGCGAGAAGAGTCTCCTGCATCTGGGCGTGGGTGAAGCGGTAGCGGCCCGGTTGCGCCATTTCTTCGATGACCCGTGCTTCGATGGCGTCTTCGAGCTGCTTGAGGAGCTGGTCTTCGTCCCGCCCGCCGAGAAGCGTCAGCGTGTCGTAGGTGAACTCGCGCCCGATGACAGTCGCGATCTGGAGAAGCTCGTTTGTCTCGGGTGAGAGGCGGTTCAGCCGCCGCCCTAGCGCTTCGCGCACGCCATCGGGGATGGCAATGTCCGAGACGGAATCCTGCGCCAGAGTGCCTTCCTCGGCCATGAGGTTGACGACCTCGGAGAGGAAGAAGGCGTTGCCCTCGGTCTCCTCATAGATGCGGTTAATGATTTCCGGCCGCGGCTCGATGCTCGCCTTTTCGCGGACATACGCCGCGGTCTCGTCCTTGGTCAGCCCGCGCAGGACGATTCGCTCGAAGCTGCCCTCGCGGCGGAGGGTGGCCAGCGTTGCGGAGAGAGCGCTGTGGCGGGTGATATCAGTGTCGCGGTAATTCCCGACAATCAGAATGCGGCTGTGCTCGAGGTCGCGAGCGAGGTGCTGGAGCAGGAGTAGAGTTGCTTCGTCTGCCCAGTGGAGGTCGTCGAGAGCTACAACAAGTGGTGTTTCAGAAGCAATCGCGCGAAGGAAGGTCGAATAGGCATCGAACAGCCGAAACTGGGCGTGCTCCGCACTCATGCCGGCAGGCGGTTCGACGTAATTCGGCTGTCCTTTGACACCTGGGAAGAGCCGGCCAAGCTCGCCGAGCACTTGCGGCGTGAGTTGGAGTTTGTTGGCAACCTCCGGGAAGCTAGACATGAACTGGTTGCCAGCCTGCAGCCAGGGCCAATACGGCGGCGCGCCGGAGGATTCGTGGGTACGCCCCCAAAGGACTGTGGCGCCGCGCATGCGGGCATAGGTCTGGAGCTGCTCGGTCGTGCGCGTCTTGCCGATCCCCGGCTCGCCCACGAGGAGCACGAGCCGGCCGTGCCCGGAGACCGTTTCATCGAGCGCCGAGCGCAGGCGCGTTAGCTCGCTTTCGCGGCCGACGAACACGCCCCGCGCCAAACCTTCGAGGGCGTGGCCATCGCTGCGCTCCAACGGCTGCTCCCCCGGGTCGACCGCTTCCAGGAGCTTGAGCACGTCGTCGGCGCTTCCGGGGCGCTTCGCTGGGTCCTTTTCGAGCAGTGCGAGGATGACGTTTTCGAGCGACGCCGGGCACTGCTGGCGGTGCCACGAAGGGGCCACCGGCGGAGTGTTGAGGTGCTGGGAGATGACCACTGTCGGGCCTTCGCCCACGAAAGGCGGCCGGCCCGTGACCAGCTCGTAGAG
>JBKKBS010000240.1:0-6414 GCA_046713815.1 Tepidiformaceae bacterium | reverse complement strand
GTCTGGGGTTGCCACCCGAGTTCGGATTTCGCCTTCGAGTAATCGAGCCAGAAGTTGCGGACATCGCCGGGGCGGGGCGGGCCGTAACGGGCTTCGGTCGTGTTGCCGGTGGCATCGCTGAGGGACTTCCAGATGTGGTTCACGGTCGTGCCTTCGCCCGTGCCGATGTTGAAAGCGCAGCGGCTGCCCTTTTCGAGCGCGAGGATGTTCGCTGCGGCGATGTCGCCCACGTACAGGTAGTCCTTCTTCTGCTCGCCGTCGCCGTCGATCGTGCACTGTTCGCCGTTGAGCATGAGGCCGGTGAAGATGGCGACCACGCCGGCCTCGCCGTGGGGGTCCTGGCGCGGGCCAAAGGCGTTGCCGTAGCGGAGGATGATGTAGTCGAGGCCCCGGGTGCGGCCCGTGAGCTCGACGTAGACTTCGCCCGTATACTTCGAGGCGCCGTAGTTCGAGACGGGCGCGATGGGATGCGCTTCCGTCACGGGGAGGGCCTCGGGATCGCCGTAGACGGTGCCGCCGGAGGAGGCGTAGATGAGCTTGCGCGCGCCGTGGTTGGCCGCGAGCTGTGCGATGCGGGCGGTGCCACCGCCGTTCACCTCCAGGTCGAACACGGGGTCACCGGAACTCACCTTCACGCTGGACTGAGCGGCGAGATGATTCACGACCTCGGGCTTGAACTCAGTGAAAATATCCTCCACTTCGCGAGCGTGAATATCGACTTCGTGGAGCCGTGCGTCGGGGGATACGTTGGCGCGGCGGCCCGTTGCGAGGTTGTCGATGACCTGGACATCGTGCCCGGCGGCGATGTAGGCCTCGACGATATGCGAACCGATGAACCCGGCGCCGCCGGTGACGAGGATTCTCATGGTGTGCGCTCCTCCGGCGTGTCCCGTGAGGATCGGGGAGGGGTGCTCTTGAGACAAGTGGGGGCCGGACGCGGGTTGTGAGGTTGTGCGCGTCCCGGCGGAATCGACGGATGGGCGGAGGTCGCTGGCGTACGCACGCGACTCTGGCCCGGTGGGGGGTTAACTGACGCGCTTGGCAGTCACGACGTCGCGGTCGAGGCACTCGCCGAAGCCGTCGCCATCAGGGTCGAGGACACGCCCGGGCTCGCAGGAGCAGGTGATGAGCGTGATCCACTCCTCGTTCGCCGGCTTTGCCGGCTGGTCGATGAGGTCGCCCATGGGGATGTTGTAGATCGTGTACCGCGTCTTGCTAAAGACGGTGTACGTGTAGGTGGGCCCATCAGCCATCGCGACAGTGATCTCGGTATTCTCGGCCGCCTTGTTGAGGCTCGCGAAGGGTCCGCCGCGTCCGTTGTAATTCACATGCGCGGACCAGAGCGAGTTCTTTCCGAACCCGGGCTTCTGGTAGATCTGATACCAGCCAATCGCGCCCGTAGCGTTCTTTGGAGTGTCGAGTTCGTTTTTTCCGGGGATGAGGCCCAGTTCCTCAATTGGATAATCGATCCCAAGGGATGGGATGCTCATCCGGGAGACCTTGCCATCGAAAGGGGTGGGCGTGGCGGTCGGGCTCGGCGTGGGACTCGGACTACTGGTCGATGTTGCCGTGGACGTGGATGGCGTGCTGTCCGCGGCCTGTGATTCTGAGTCGTTGTCGCCGCCGGAACAGGCGGCCGCAAACAGCAAGGTCGCCAGGCTGGCCATGAAACACGAGATGGAGACGGGGCGGAGGATCCTCATACGCTTCCAGTGTCGCAGAGACTCTCCTTAGTCGCCGTGAAGAGCGCTTTACGGAACACGTTCGGCGACCACCACATCTCGGTGCAGATACTCACCGGGCCCGCCGGGCTGAAGCCGGACGAACTCGCCCCCGCAGGTGATGAGCGTGATCCATTCCGCGCCGGCCGGTTTCTCTTCTGGCCAGATGAGCTCGCCCATCCTGATTTCGCTGGCGAGAAAGCGAGCCTTGCGGATTACGCGGTAGCGGTATTCGAGGCCGTTGTCCATGACGACGACGACCTCGTCCGTGCCGAGGTTGAGGTCCTTGAGCTTGTTGAACGGGCCGATGATGTTCGGGTAGTAGTCCACATGGGCGGCAAAGACGGCGTTTTCACCGTACCCAGGCCGTCCCCAGCCCTCGACGCCATACCACCCGGTGTTCAGCGGATCTTTGGGGACATCCATCTCGTTGTTCTCCGTGATCCCGATCTCCTCGATGGCGGAGTTCACCTTGAGGCGCGGGATCTGGAGGCGGGCGACGGCGCCGTCATAAGGTGCGGGCTTAGAGGCGGGTGTGACCGTGGAAGCGACCTCGGGCACGGGCGTCGCAGTGAGGCGGAAGTCGTAGGTCTCGATTGCGGCGGGCTCGCGGTCATCGGCATCGCCCCTGGTGGAGATGAAGCCGACGACGAGCAGCGCGACACCGCCGAGGAAGGAAGCAAGCGCGAAGAAACGGAGAATCTTCATAGCGTGAATGAGGCGGAGACGCATCTGCGTGCCACCGCTTTCCTACCTTATACGAACGGCAGTCAAGCGGAGATTAATCAACTCTTTCACGAGTCAAGGCCGCCAGTTGGGTTTCGGCGGCTCACTATGACGCCAGCCGCACCGGCCAGCAATGCGATCATGAAGAGGGCGATTATTGCGAGCCCGGCGATGCCGAGGCCGCCGCCGTCAGCGTTGTCGTCCTCGTCCGAGGTCCCGGGCGGGAGGGGCGTGGGCTTCGCACCGGGGAGCTGGATATCGCCAGTTGGTGGCGCGCCGCTGGGGACAGCGCTCGCGGTACGCCCAGGCTGCGTGGACACGGGCACCGTGGATGGCAGCGGCTGCACCTCTCCCGTCCCGGCGTTGAGGCCGAGCATCTGGGGGCCCTGCGCCCATGGCGCCGATTGACCGGCGGCACGGCCAGCAATGGTGAAGCTCACGGTGGCGCCTTGGTTGCCGCAGCCGGGCATCTGCGTCTCGTGCATGACATGGATGACGTAGGCGCCGACGCCCTCGGCCGTGATCGTGCCGGCGGCGCCGGGCTGCGTGCAGTCAAGGCCGTTGACGATGCCGCGGACGGAGCTGCCCTCGGGCGGGGCCTGGCCGTCGACCGTGGCGGAACCGTAAAAGGTGGCGGGGATCTGCGGCACCTGGGCCCTCACCCCGCGGGTAGGGATTCTGCCTCTCCCGACTTCGCGGGCGAGGGGGAGCTGCTCGGCCGTTACGGCGAACGCCAGGTTCACGGCGCTGCCCACTACCGCGAGGAGGATGACGAATAAGGCGACGCGGACGGCGATCGGCATTCAGGGATCGTACGATGGAGCGGCTTTGGGCGAACGCGCCGGCGGCGCTGCGCAGCAGACGGACCGGCGCGCGGGCGTTTTGGCCGGTGGCCCGATGGCACGTTTCACGAATGCCGCCTACCTTATGTTTAAGTCCGCGGTGAGGCGTTTTGGCGAAAATTGGCATTACATTACGCAGTGTCCGCATCGAACGCGGGCTGACCATCGAGCAGGTGGCCCAGGATACGCGCATCTCCGCGCGCTTCCTGGAGGCGCTCGAGGCGGAGGCCTTCAGCGAGCTGCCCGCGCCGGTATACGTGCGCGGCTTCCTGCGGTCGTACGCGACGTATCTGCGGCTGGACGCACCGGAGCTGCTAGAACAGCTCGATCCAGATTTCGGCGGCGGCACGGCACGAACCGTGCCGAACGAGGCGGCGCGCCCGGCACAGCGCAAATCCGACCCGTTCAGGTCCACCGCGCCCGGGGCCGCTCCACCACCTCCGTCCCGGCCGCGCTATGTCGACCCCGACAACGCTTATGAGGGGCCCGTAGTGGGACGGGTAGATCCGTTCAGCGTGCGTCGCATCGAGCCCGAAACGCCGCTCGACTCGGCGTACGAGTCGCCCTACCGCCGCGGACGCGTGGGCGGCATGCTGGTGGAGCGCGGGGCCGTCTATGGGGACTCCGGAGGGGGGGCGGCGCGGGTCGTGGCCCTTGTTGGCGCTGCGCTCATCCTCTTGCTGGTGTTCGCGGGCGTGGCGTTCGCGCTCAACGGAGGTGGGGGAGGCGGCGACGACGATGTACAGGGCGGAAACGCGAGCGTGCCGCCAGCCACAGCCGGCGCATCGATCGTCGTGGGCGGCACGCGCACGGCCACTACCACGGCTTCGGCCACGCGTTCGGCCACCAGCAGCGTCACGGCGTCGGCGGCGGCAGAGGCGACAAGCACGTCCGCGGCGGATGCCACGGCCACGCCAACGCCGGAAACGGCGGCGCCCACCGCAACGCCTACGAGCCCACCGCCGGCCCCCACGCCCACCGCGATCCCCCCTACCCCGGTGCCTCCCACTCCGACGCCTGTACCAACACCGGCCCCGCCACCACACGGCTCCGCGTTCAGTGAATGTCCCGACGCGGGCAACGGCCAGCCGAACTGCGGTACGCCACTGACGGTCGTATGCGACCCGGCAGGCCAGGGGATCTGGTTCGTTGACCACGGCAATGATTTCCCCAAAGACCAGTATGGCTGGCCGTACGTCGTTGTGACGTCGCTGGGGCAGGCGATCAACGCCGGGCAAAGCGGCTGCTCGTAGCGATCCCCGCGCGGACACTCGCACACTCCCTCTTAGTCAGAGACCTGTTGGCACCTGGTGGCTACGGACACCGGTTGGCCACTCGGGGGTGCTCAGAGTGCATCCCCGAGAGCATCTGGGTGAACGCGCCCCGGAGCTGTAACCAGCCGTCTCCCCGCCAGGACCGGTCGCCACCGGCATGCGCCGCCGAACCCTCAGATGAAGCCCTCGCAGCAACTGCGCTGTCACGGGCTGTTTTGTGGGGAGGGTGGCCATGTCGAGCTTCGAGGGGATGCGGTCGAGAACGAGCGGGGCCGCACGCGGGTGGCGGTTCGCACGATATCTTCCGCTTTACCTGGCCGGAATTGTAGCTGGAGCAGGTATCGGACTCGGCCTGACGTTGCTCGCGGGCGGTGATGAGACTCCCGTGGTCACACGGACGGCGTCGCCGAGCCTACAGGTGATCGGGGCTCCGGCATTCGATGCGCCGACCATCGTTTGGCCGACCGCTTTCCCGGTGGAACTGGCGATTCCGTCGACGGCGGCAATCCAGGTGCCTGCGGCTGTCCCGGATGCAGCGCCTTTGGCGGAACCGGAAGCAGCGCCGATCCTGCAATCCGCGCCCGTGGCGGCCCCCAGCTCGCCAGGCGCGCCCGCACCCGCACCTGCGGCGAATCCGCCCGCGACAGCGAATCCACCCTCGGCGATCAAGCCGATCGAACAGCCAGCCCCCGCGCCCCCGGCGCCGGCCCCGGTCGAAACCTCGAACTTCTACCTGCCTGGGGTGGCCGGCGGCGGCGCTTCGAACCTTGAGCAGCGGCTCCTGGACGGGATCAACGCGCAGCGAGCAGCAAACGGCCTCGGCGCATACACGTACGACTCGAGCCTCTCGAAGGTTGCCCGCACGCGATCGCAGCAAATGGCCGACCAGGGCTACTTCGGCCACGTCGACCCCCATGGGTATTCGATGTACACCGAGCTCCTGCAGCGATTCGGCATCGGCTATGCGTGGGCGGGCGAGAACCTGGCACTAAATAACTACGGCGCGGGCGAATCACCAGAGAGGGCGATCGTCTCGCTGATGAAGAGCCCCACGCACGCCGCGAACATTCTCGCGAGCGACTTCTACCGCGTGGGCATCGGCGAAGTAACAACGGCGGACGGGCGGCACATCTATGCGATGATCTTCGTGGGGTGACAGCCCCCTGCACCGGAACACGGAGTGGGCTGGTCTGACGGCGACCAGCCCTTTCCGCGTGCCCGGCCCGTTCTGGGGCGGGCCGCGGCTGCGAGACTCAGAAATAGCGGTCTCCCTTCCAAACTGCTCCGCCGCTGATCCGAGCCCCCGCGGCTTCCAGATGCTGGAAGTCTGTATGAGCGTGACTAACCGTCGGCAACTCGCCGGCCGACTATTCCTTCAGGAGACGCCGCATGAGAGAGGGCGACCCGGTGGTCCGTGTGCGCGGGCTGACGAAGCGGTATGGCAAGGCCTGGGCGTTGCGGGCACTCGACCTCGACCTGCGCGCCGGGGAGGTGTTCGGCTTCCTCGGGCCGAATGGCGCGGGCAAGACGACAACCGTGAAACTGCTCCTCGGACTGATCGCGCCCAGTGACGGGACGGTCGAGATCTTCGGGGAGGCGCTCGCCGGGCGGGAGAGGCGGCTGCTAAAGGATGTCGGCGCGATCGTGGAGTCGCCCGCGTTTTACCCTTATCTCTCGGGCCGCGACAACCTGCGAGTGTTGGCGAAGCTCGGGGGCGTGGATGAGCGTCGCGTGGACGCCACGATCGAGACCGTGGGCCTCGCGGGGGCGGAGAGGCATCGTTTCCAACATTACTCCGTGGGCATGAAGCAGCGCCTCGGTATCGCGTCGGTTCTGCTCCGCGATCCGCGG
>JBKKBS010000239.1:0-3909 GCA_046713815.1 Tepidiformaceae bacterium | reverse complement strand
TACCAGCCGGCCACGCTGGGCGACTTCGACCATGGCTCGATCGCCCCGCCGGTGATGGACTTCGACTTATCCGGGATGATGAGTTCCGGGTCTATCTGCATCTCGACGCCGAGGCCAGTGCACTTGGAACAGGCGCCATGGGGGCTGTTGAAGGAGAAGGTGCGCGGCTCGATTTCGCCGATCGAAGTTCCGTCGTAGGCGCACGAGAAGTGCTCCGAAAACAGTTTCTCCGAGTCGGGGCCTTTGGCTGCGGCCTCCGCGACGATCATCGTGCCTGTGCCGACCTTAAGTGCGGTCTCGACGGATTCGGCGATGCGTGAGGTGGCGCCCGCATCCGAGCCCGGCTCGGGGACGACGAGGCGGTCCACGCCCACATCGATGTCGTGGCGCTTGTTCTTGTCGATGGCGATGGGCTCATCGAGGTCGCTCACCTCGCCGTCGCTGCGCCCGCGGACGACGCCAGCACGGCGGGCCTCGTCGAAGATGCCTTTGTGTTCGCCCTTCATGGCGCGCGTGACGGGCGCGAGGAGGAGGAGCCGGGCGCCGGGAGGGTAGGCGAGGGTGGCATCGACGATCTGCTGCACCGTCTGCTTTTCGATCGGGCGGCCGCACTTGGGGCAATGGGGGCGGCCCGCGCGCGCCCACAGCAGGCGCATGTAATCGTAGATCTCGGTGACCGTGCCGACGGTCGAACGGGGGTTGTTGGAGGTCGCCTTCTGGTCGATGGAGATGGCGGGGGAGAGGCCGTCGATGTGGTCGACGTCGGGCTTCTCCATCAGCCCAAGGAACTGGCGCGCGTAGGCAGAGAGCGACTCGACGTAGCGGCGCTGACCTTCGGCGTAAATAGTGTCGAAGGCGAGCGAGGACTTGCCCGAGCCCGAAAGCCCGGTGATCACCACGAGCTGGTCGCGTGGGATGCGGACGTCGATGTTCTTGAGGTTATGCTCGCGTGCGCCGCGGACGAGAATGTGGTCAAGGGGCATGAAGTATGGCCGATTGTCGGTTGCCCAGTGGCGACCGGGATTGGATGGAAGTGCCAGTGTACCGGGCCAAAGCCGAACCTTCGTAGTATACCCGGCGGCGAACGGACGTTCTACTGCCGCCGAGTGGCAGGAGCCCTCGTCACGCGCGTTCGCAGGCGGTGACGGCGGCGGCACGGGGAGTGCCCGGGACGGTGAAGCAGACATTCGGAACAGCAGAGGTAGCACGAGTGTTCGAGCCTGCGGCGCGCGATCGACTGAGGCGGCCACCGGCCTTAGTACACAAGGCGCCGTCGTTATCCGCATTCCGATTCTCATAGCCCGGAGGACGTCGTACACTGTCCGGAGGAGCGAACCATGGCGAATCAGTATACGGCGATCATCGAGACGGGCGAGGACGGATGTTTCCTTGCGACCACTCCCGAGGTCCCCGCTGCCTGCGGCCAGGGGCGTTCCGCCGCCGAGGCCAAAGAGGATCTTGCTTCGAGCATCACTTTCGTATTGGAATTCGAGCGCGATAGGGCCTTCGCGGAAACGGATCCGGGGGCTATCCGCGACATCGTCACGGTCGCATGAAACTCGGAGACGTCGAGCGGCATCTTCGGGGACACAACTGCGAAATCCTACGCCAGGGCGCCCGGCACACCATGTGGTGGAACCCGGCAACCGGGGAGACCAAGCCGTGCCACGACGTCAAGAAGTCGACAATCGGCTTGTCCGGCGCATCTGCCGGCGACTCGGTGTGCCGGCTCCGTGACGTGCCGTAATGCTGTCAATCGATGAGTTCGTCAAGAAGGCCCGCGTCATGCGCGTTCGAAAGCGGTGACGGCGGCGGCGAGGAGCACGAGTTGGAGCATGCCGCCGCTGGCCATGAGCCAGAGACCGGCCGCGCGTTCGCGAGCATGGAACGCGACGCCTAACACCAGGTTCAGGGCGAGGATGGCCGCACCAAGCCAGGCGATATGCAGCAGTTCACCCTTATCCCCAACGCGCACGACCCCGCCAAGGTCGGGGAACGTAAGGCGCACGACGTTGGGGAGGCCGGGGTATTCGATGTAGACGTACGCGCAGAGGATGATGCAGCAGAGAGCGGAGATGGCGGCGGCGGTGATGGCCACGCGGTCACGCCAGAAGGGCATCGCCGCGATGCCCGTGGCGGCGGAGCGCTGGAGAGAACTCCCGGAGGTGGCGCCGATGACGGCGCGGCCCTGGATCGCTTCCGCGAAGGCCGCCTGGTTGACGACGGTGAGACCGTACGACTCGTCCGTCGTGACCACGTAAAGCAGCTCGTCAGGCGCGCTGTGGGTGGAGTAGAAGATCGTGAAGCCGAGGCGCTTCACGTCGGCGGAGCCGACGTGGCAGCCCCACCAGTTGAGGCCCGTGATCTGGGGCTCGTCGAGCGTCCGCCCGGGGACCATGCGCTGAATCGACTCGATCGGGATGATGACGCGACGGAAGCCCCAACGGATCATGAGGGCATCGTCGTCGAGGATGTAGGCGAGGCTCCAGACGGCGTAGGTCCAGTTGAGGAAGGCGAGGCCGATAAGGGTCAGGACGGCGCCGATGAGCCAGCCAAGGAACGTCTTGAACTCGGGGGCGGCGCCGTAGGCTGCGTTGAAGGCGAGGAGAGCGGAGACCAGCGCCCACGCCGTGAACCCGCCCCCGACGATGACGCCGAGGGCACGAGGGGGGCGAAAGGCGAGGTCGCGCGGCATTAGCGAGAGACGCGCACGCGTGCCGGGGTGCACCACTGCCGGTATTTCGCGTTCTTGCCTTTGATCACGTCAAAGAAGATGCCCGAGAGCTGCTTCGTCACGGAGCCGGGCAGGCCATCGCCAACGGCCCGGCGGTCGATCTCGATCACCGGTGTGAGGTGGGCGGCCGTGCCCGTCATGAACACCTCGTCGGCGATGTAGAGTTCGCTGCGGTCGATCTGACGCTCGACCGTCTCGATGCCGAGCTCGTTGCGGGCGAGTTCGACGACGGTGTTCGCGGTGATGCCCTCGAGCACGTTATCGGCGGGGCCGGGCGTGATGAGCTTGCCGTTTCGGATCATAAATATGTTCTCGCCCGAGCCTTCGGAGACGTGCCCGTCCTCGTTCAGCATGATCGCCTCGTCGAAGCCATTGAGGTTGGCCTCGGTCTTGGCGAGGGCGCTGTTCACGTAGATGCCGTTGACCTTCGCGCGCGGTGGGATGCCGGTGTCGTTCACGCGCCGCCAGGTGCTGGTGTGGCAACGCGCACCCTTTTCGATGTCGAGATAGGGGCCGAAGGGCGCGATGAAGATGAGCGTGTCGTGTTCGACGTTGTGGAGCCTGACGCCGAGCACTTCGCCGCTCGTATAAACGATCGGGCGAAGGTAGACATCCTCCTCGTAGCCGCTGCGCTCAACGAGTTCCGTCGTCAGTTCGCAGAGGCGCTCGACCGGGACCTTGAAGTCGAGCATGAGGACGCGGGCGCTCTGGGCGAGGCGCTCGTAGTGCTCGCGCACGCGAAAGAGGTAGATGGTCTGGTCGTCCTCGTTCCAGTTGCCGCGAATGCCTTCGAACACGGCCGTGCCGTAGTTGAAGGCGTGGGTCATGACGCTAATCTTGGCCTCTGCCAGCGGGACAATCTCGCCTTTGAAGAAGGCGTGAGGCGTGGGCATGGGTTCAGTGCTCCCTTGGGCTGGGGATCGAGTGGACTCAGTATACCGGGATGGCGGCTAGCGGCCGGGCGTCGGGGTGGCGTCGCCGCGTGTGAATAGGGGCGCGACGCAGGTGGCGTTACGTTCGGCAGCCGCCAGCCGGTCGCGGACCGCCTGCTCGGGCAGGACCGGGTCCCTTGCGATCAGCAAGGTCGGGTCGCTGCGTGCATCTTCGAGGTATTTCACAAAGCCAGTGTGGAAGGGGCGGGCGTCTACTGGCGGGCTCACCGCCGTCATGTCGTC
>JBKKBS010000238.1:0-4022 GCA_046713815.1 Tepidiformaceae bacterium | reverse complement strand
GCCCCATTGTTTGACCCTCAAGGATGAAAGAGGGGAGCGCTAACCCGAAGCGAATCAGGAAGAAGATAGCCGGGAGGATTCCAATCGCGACGACGAAGAGCAAGCCGTAGTACACGAATCCAAGCCCAAGCAGCCCGCCCATGCGCGTGAACGCGGGGTCCAGGGCGGCGGTCAGAGCGATCGGTTTCCCGGCGATGACATCGCGAGCTGCTACGGTTGTCGCGGCAAGGCCAACGAGCGAAAGGAAGCAGTAGATAGCGTTCATGACGGCCAGGGCCAGGATGAGTCCCGATGGTTCATCCTGCAGTGCCGTGAAGCTATCGATTTTCGCGTCGGGGTAGACTCCCCAATACAGGACGAACGTGGCGGCTGCGAGCAATAGCGCTACGGGTGCCTCGGTTACGAGCAGCGGCAGGAGCAGGGTCCGCCGGTTGGCACGGACGATGCGGAACGCCTGGCGGTACAGCGAGGGCTGGACGGGCGAAGCAAAGGCGGGCGGCGTGACAACCGGGGGCACCGGCGTATCCGTCGCCTCGTCCATCACAGCCCCAGCCGGGTGAATGTAGCGCCCGCATTCTGCAGGTAGTAGCCGTAGTCGAAAAGCGCGCGCAGGTCGTCCGGCGTGATCCGTCTCGTGACCTCGGCGTCGGCGAGCAGGAGGTCCAGGAATGGCGCGCGGTCGGCCCAGGATTGCATGGCGTTGCGCTGCACGATGACGTACGCGTCGCCTCGCGCCATCCCCGTTTCGATGAGTGCAAGGAGCACGCGCTGCGAGAACACCAGCCCGAACGAGAGTTCGAGGTTTTCGCGCATGTGCAGGGGGAACACCACGAGGCGGTCCATGATTCCGGTGAACATATCCAGCATGTAGTCGAGCACCAGGCAGGCGTCGGGGAAGATAATGCGTTCCGTCGATGAGTGGCTAATGTCCCGCTCATGCCAGAGAGCGACATTTTCGAGTGAGGTGACGGCGTAGCCGCGGAGCACGCGCGCCAGGCCGGAAACGCGCTCGGCCTTTTCCGGGTTGCGCTTGTGCGGCATCGCGCTGGAGCCTGTTTGCCCGGCGTCGAATGGCTCTTCAACCTCGCGTACTTCCGTCTTCTGGAGTGCGCGAATCTCGGTCGCGAACTTTTCGAGGCTCGCGCCAATAATCGCGAGGGTCGTCATGAAATGCGCGTGACGGTCGCGCTGAATGATTTGCGTCGAGGCCGCTTCGACGCCGAGGTCCAGTTTCGCGCAGACGATCTCTTCGAGCGCGGGAGGGACCGAGGCGTGCGTCCCAACGGTGCCGCTGAGTGCGCCCACGGCGATGGTCGCGCGCGCCCCTTCGAGGCGGACCCGGTTGCGACGCATCTCATCCACCCAGACAGCGAGTTTCAGTCCGAACGTGGTTGGCTCGGCATGTACGCCGTGGGTGCGGCCCGTGCAAAGCGTGTGCTTGTGCGCGATGGTCTGGCGTTCGAGCACGGCGGAGAGGCGGTCGATGCCCTGCAGGAGCAGGTCTGAAGCGTCTCGCAACTGGAGGCCCGTAGCCGTATCCCAGACATCCGAGCTTGTCAGGCCGAAGTGGACAAAACGGCCCTCTTCGCCAAGCGAATCCTGGACCGAGCGCAGGAAGGCGGTGACATCGTGGTGGGTGATCGCCATGTACTCGTTAATCCTGGCGATGTCGATGCGAGCGTCGCGGCGAATCTTCTCTGCCGCTTCGACGGGAATCTGGCCGAGTTCGGCCCAGGCCTCACAGGCTGCGATCTCAACATCAAGCCAGCGCGAGAACTTTGCGTCGTCCGTCCAGAGGGCGGCCATTTCCGGGCGGGAATATCGAGGTATCACCGCACGAATCGTATCGCGATTCCTGCCCACGTTCGAACCGCAGGGTGCGTCTCGAAGTTTTGCGTGCGTTCGAACGTCAATACCGGCCCCTATCGTCATTCCCGCGGAGGCGGGAACCCAGCGCCTTGGCGTATCGATCAGTCCAGGGATGGGCGCGCAGGTGATGAGGCGCATCGCGAACGGCAGGGATCGGCTGTATTCTGTTCCAACCGAGTTCAGAACCCCGCACGCAAGTAAGGGGTCGGTCCACCTGTCAGGTGCGCTATCCTTGAGTGGATGTTCATTCGAGGTGCTCCCAGATGCCCGCTACCGATTACGTTCCCCGTTCCGCGATGGTCATCGTCGCCCACCCGGACGATGCCGAGTTCATGGTCGCTGGGACGGCGGCGACGTGGGCCAGGACCGGCGCGGAAATTACGTACGTGATCATCACGAAGGGCGACAAGGGCAGCGACGACCCGGCCATGACGCCTTCGCGCCTGACCGTCATCCGCGAGGCCGAGCAGCGCGCGGCGGGCGAGATCCTCGGCGTGAAGCACTACGTGTTCATGGGCTATCCGGACGGCTACTTGCAGCCCACGCTCGAATTGAGGCGGGACCTCGCGCGCCTCATCCGCCAGTACAAGCCAGAAGTGGTGATAACCTTCGACCCGACGAACCGCTTCGTTTCCGACGACTACGTGAACCACCCGGACCACCGGGCGGCGGGCGATGCGGCGATGGATGCGGTTTTTCCGAGCGCCCGCGACCGCCTCACCTTCCCGGAACTGCTCGCGGACGGGCTTGAACCGCACAAGGTAGCGCAGCTCTGGCTCGGCTCAGCGGTGCGCCCGAATGTCTGGATAGATATCGCGGGGGTCATGGACCTGAAGAAGGCGGCTCTGCGCGCACACCCGAGCCAGCTCGGCGAGGAGATCATTGCCTTCGCCGAGGAGATGGGGCGCTGGGGCGCGGCCGGGCAGGAGGACCTGGTGTTCGCGGAATCGTTCCACCGGATCATCCTGGAGCGCCCGGCGGAGGCGTCGAAGTAGGGCGGAGCGAGCGCGCCGGTGGCGACCGAGGTGTGCTATAGCATTTAAGAAGTTAAATGCTATAGCACGGTCTGACTTCAAACGGCGGCGCTTGAGGTATCTCCGCGCGCCGTCAATCTGGTGCGTGAGTGGTCCTTCGAAGCGCCAGTCGTGGAGCACGTTCGCGCTGCTGCCGAAGGTGCGTTCGCGTCGCGGTATTCGACCACGCGGACGAAGGCCTCGGGGAAGAATCGCTGCGGATTGCGGCCAAGCACGGCGATCCCGGCGACGGTTGGAACCTGCTGTTCGCCAGAGCGCAACGCGAGTCCCCGTGCATCGAGCACTTCGATAGCAGCAGCGCGGGCGCGCACACGACGCATGTACCGTTCCAGGAGCGATGGATCGAGGTCGTCCATTGTTGCTTCGGGGACGGGCCGGGCATCGAACACGGACTGGCCCTTATCGTACTGCAGCTCCTGCGCTTCGAACGGGCGCAACTGGCGGGTGGAATCGCCAACGCGAAGATAGACGTCACCGCGCACATTCTGATGGACGGTTTCGCTCGCTTCGATTTCGATGACGACGAGCTCGCCGGCTGTGCCTTTCGCCGTGAGGCAGGGAAAGACGCTGTAGTGATGGCGAACGGGAGGGACGGTGAAGTCCGGGGAGGCGCGACGCCAGGCGTTCTGGTCACCGGCGGCCACACCTTCGATGACGCCCGCATCAGTGACGCCGATGACGATAATGCCGCCCTCGGCATTGGCCATGCCGATCATCACATTAGCAACGTCGCGCGACTGGACCTGGCCGCTCTTGCGTTCCAGCCACTGGTCTTCAGGGCTGGTGGCCAGCAGGGTCGAACGGTCCTGGTCTGGAAAGAGCTTCAGCTGGGCGACCGAGAGGATGGGCGTCGAGGGCATGCGCTGAGCTTAGCAGGAGCTCTAAAGAATTTAAATGCTATAGCAGAGTGAGGCCCCTCCGGCGGCGACCGAGGTGTGCTAACTCTAAAGGAATTTCTTTAAAGCTCTTAAATGTTCAGGCACAGTTCTGAGTTCAAATCGCCACCTTTGGGACCGCTAAATGCGCGAAAGTGCGATTTTTGCGAGGGCCGTGGCGACGCTCAGGGCGCGGTCATTGAAGGCGTTGCGGGTGTCTTCCTGGCTGAGCGTGCGCTGGTCC
>JBKKBS010000237.1:0-4571 GCA_046713815.1 Tepidiformaceae bacterium | reverse complement strand
GATCTTCACGAGTTCACGGAGGCCATGGTCGATACCGGCCTTGCTCGCCTCCTCAAGGGCAGCCATGGCCGCGTACATATCGGGCGCGACGCGGGGGAGTGAGAAGCGGGTTGCCGGCGCGGTTCGGGTCTGTGTCGTTGTCATATGGCCATTGTGCCAGCGTTCGGCACGACCGGCATGGCCACTTCGCGATGATGCCCGGGCCACTTGCGACTGCCAAGCAACTCTCGCGAGGGCGGACACGCCGCTTCCGCGCGCGTTACTGATTACCCCTGTGTAATGGGGCCGTGGAGAACTTCCTGCACATTCTCGCGATCTGGATGCACATCCTCGGCATCGCGTTGTTTGTGGGACCGCAGTTCTTCCTCGCGTTCGCGTGGATCCCGGCTTCACGCGGCATCACGGATCTCCCCACGCGCGTTAAGGCGATGCGCACCATCACTCGCCGTTTCGGCTACATCGGCGGCATCGGCCTTCTCCTCATCCTCATCGCTGGGTCGTACCTCATCGCCACCTGGCGCGACTATTACTCTCAGCCCGGCGAATTGGAGTTCACGAGCATCCGCTACGGCGTGATTTTCATAGTCAAGATGAGCGTTCTGCTGGTGATGCTCATCGTGGTTGGATTCCATACGTTCGTCACCGGCCCGCGACTGCTCAACCGGCTGGAAGCGCAGGCAAACGGGGAACGCGTCACGGATGACGAATTGCGCCGCCTGCGCGTGCAGTCGATGGCCCTCAGCATCCTTGGGCTGCTTCTCGCGCTGACGATCATGGCGATGGGCGTGAGCATGACCTCGACGAACTACTCCTTCCAGGACGCCTAACCCGCCCGCCACACTCCCCCTCTCCACCGCAGTGGAGACGGAGTCGGGAGGTGAGGGGATCAGCCACCGTCGAGGGAAAAGACCGCAAACAGGCCGTTGTGGTCGCTGGCGTAGAGCTTCGTGCCATCGGAGCGGGTGATGGGGTGTTGACCGAAGACCTGCATCGAACCACTGCTGAAGCTCTGCGCCATGATGCTATCGGGGCGCGTGGTGAGCGCTTTCTGTTCGCCCACAACGGTCGTGCGGCAGCAGGTGGGGAGGTCATCCTGCCAGCCCGGGTCGGAGAAACCGGCATCACTGAACACTTTGTAGGTCGGGGAGCCCACCGGGTCGCCCATATCGCCAATGAGGATCGCCGGGCGGTCCTTTTGCGTCTTCTTGATGTGCTGTACGACATCCGCCGCCTGCGACTCTCGAATCCGTTCGCCCCCGCCCGTGAGGTGCGTGACATAGACATCCAGTTCGTTCAGCGGTGCGGGCGCCTTGACAACGGCGTGTAGCAGCACGCGTCGCTCTCCCGATTCCGAGGAGAGCGGGCTGAGCGCGATCGGCGGGTCGGAGACGAGGATTGGGTAACGGCTGAAGATCAGCTCCCCCTCTTCGTGTCCAAACTGCTTTGCGATTTCGTCGCTCTGTTCCCGCGACTTTCCCGCTGGCCACGGGTTGGCGCGCGCGTAGTAGAACTCCATCTTGAGTTCCGACACAAGGCGCTCGATGGTGTTCCCGTAGGTCGTGACCGAGGCTTCATTGAAGGCGATCAGATCGGGTTTGAAGCGCCGCATTTCCTCGATCAGGATACCGAGACGTGCCTCGAACGTGTCGCCCGCGATGGGGCTGCCATCGACGGTGAGGGGGCTGTGGAGGTTGATGAAGGCGACTTTGAACTCGGTGATGGGAACCGGTGTGCCCGAGGCCGAAGGAGCCAGTACCGTCGACGCCGGGGTCACCGCGACGACTGGAGTGCGCGCGACATCGTCATCGGCATCGCCACCGCACGCGGCCACCAGCATTGCCGCCACCACAAGGCCCAACCCGATGAAGCGCCCGTTACTCATTGACATGCCCCGGTTGCCGCTGCTTCACTGGTTCGTACAGGCGACGACGGATACGAGTAGCGCGCGCGATCCTGGCTAGCGAGCCCCGGCCGGTGGAAGGGGGCCCAGGCAACGTGCGCGAAGATCCCTCCCGAGTCCCGGGCCGAAAGGCTATCGGCTATCGGCTCTTGGCTATCAGCGCTGCTCCCGCCCGTGGAGACTCCTGACAGCCGACAGCCGACAGCCGACAGCTCAGTAGATCCCGGCGGATGCGCACCGTTAGCAGGCGCAGGGGCGTGATGGCGTCCCGATGAGTGCCCATCCTTCGAAAGGAGGGGGGGAAACAGGGTGGTACCGCGGGCATGCACGCTCGTCCCTGGTCTGGGGACGGGCGTTTTTTTGTGGGCGCCGGTTTTCGCGAGTGCAGCCATCACTAACGGTACGTCCCCGCCCGCATGGCGGGTTCGCTCCATGAGACACCCCCAACGCGGGAGGGCGCAAATGTTCAAGCCGGTGGAGTCAAAAGTCAGCTTCCCCAGGATGGAAGAAGAAATCCTCGAGTTCTGGCGGAAGAACGCCATTTTCCGCCGCAGCGTCGACGAGCGGCCGGAGGAGAAGACGTGGGTCTGGTATGAGGGCCCGCCCACGGCGAATGCGCGCCCAGGCATCCACCATGTCCTCGCGCGCGTCTTCTAGGACCTCTTCCCGCGCTACAAGACGATGCAGGGCTACAAGGTGCCGCGCAAAGCGGGCTGGGATACGCACGGCCTGCCCGTGGAGCTTGAGGTCGAGCGGGAACTGGGCCTCAGTTCAAAGCCGGAAATCGAGGAGTACGGCATCGCCGCCTTCAACGCGAAGTGCAAGGAGAGCGTGAGCCGCTACGTCGAAGAGTGGACGCGCCTAACCGAGCGCATCGGCTTCTGGGCCGACCTCGAGAACCCGTACGTCACCTACCATAACGATTACATCGAAACGTGCTGGTGGATACTCAAGCAGCTCTGGGATCACGGCATGGTCTACCAGGACTATCGCAGCACGCCCCACTGTCCTCGCTGCGGAACGAGCCTGAGCGACCACGAAGTCTCGCTCGGCTACGAGGACGACACCCCCGACCCGAGCGTGTTTGTGAAGTTCCGCGTGCCCGACGAAGCGCTCTTCAAGGGCGGGCACGCAGGCCCGGCGCTTGGCGGCAAGGCAGCGATCGTTGCCATGACGACGACGCCGTGGACACTGCCGGGCAATACGGCCCTCGCCGTGAAGGCCGACGCCGAGTACGGGATCTACAAGCACGAGGACGACTTTCTGGTGATCGCGACCGCGCTCGGTGAGAAGGTGCTGGGCGAGGGCGCGAAGCCGTTGCTCACGCTTGCTGGTGAGTCGCTTGTCGGCCTCCAATACGAGCCGATGTATCGCCCGGAGGATCTGCCCGTGGGCGTGCGTCGCTTCGACGAAGAAGGCAGGTTGCGGCCGTGGGGTGAGCCGACGACCGGCCTGCGCCGCGTGGTTGGCGCCGATCACGTCTCCGTGGAGGACGGCTCGGGCATCGTCCACGTCGCTCCTGCCTTCGGTGGCGAGGACTTCCAGGACGGCAAGGACTTCCGCCTCCTCTTCGCGCAGCCGGTCGACTTGCAGGGGATCATGGCCGAGGGGCTGCCGGGCGCGGGCAAGTTCGTCAAGCAAGCGGACCGCGATGTCATCCGCGACCTCGAGGAGCGCGGCCTCATGCTGAAAAGCGGGACGATCAAGCACACCTACCCGTTCTGCTGGCGATGCAACACACCCCTGCTCTACTACGCTAAGCCGAGCTGGTACATCCGTACGACGAAGCAGAAGCAGCAGCTGATCGAGGGCAACCAGCGCATCAACTGGCGGCCCCAGCACCTCCAGGCTGGCCGCTTTGGCAACTGGCTGGAGAACAACATCGACTGGGCCGTCAGCCGCGAGCGCTACTGGGGCACGCCCCTGCCCATCTGGCGCTGCCAGGCGTGCGGCCACGACACCTGTGCCGGGTCTAAGGCCGAGATTGTGGATCTGGCGGAAGACCGTGCGAAGGCGGAGGCGTTGGACGACTTCCACCGCCCCTTCATCGACGAGATCACGCTGGTCTGTGAGAAGTGTGGCGGATCGATGAAGCGCATCCCGGAAGTGGCGGACGCCTGGTACGACAGCGGCGCCATGCCCTACGCCCAGTGGCATTACCCCTTCGAGAACGAGGACCAGTTCCTCAAGGCATTCCCCGCCGCCTTCATCTGTGAGGCGATCGACCAGACGCGCGGCTGGTTCTACACGCTCCACGCGGAGGCGACGCTGCTCAAGGCGAGCGAAGCGGTGCCCGAGGGCATCAGCTTCAAGAACGTCATCTGCCTCGGCCACATCCAGGACGAGAAGGGCAACAAGATGTCCAAGAGCAAGGGCAACGCCGTCGAACCGTGGACCGTACTCGACCAGCATGGGGCGGACGCGACGCGCTGGTACATGTACTCCGCGGGCCCGCCCGGGTCGTCGCGGCGCTTCAGCAGCACGCTCGTCGAAGAGGGGCTACGGCGTTTTTTGCTCACGCTCTGGAACACCTACAGCTTCTTTGTGAGCTACGCCAACATCGACGCCCCCGATCCGCGGCGCGCGCCCACCGGCGACGTGGCCGAGATCGACCGCTGGCTCCTGAGCGAGCTGAACGCGCTCATCCTGAAGGTGACCGAGGAGCTGGACG
>JBKKBS010000236.1:0-7020 GCA_046713815.1 Tepidiformaceae bacterium | reverse complement strand
GGATTCTCGGCGTTGCGGCCGCGCGATGCCCTGGCGCTGGCCCTGGGACTCTGAAGCTGCTACCAAACTCCGGGGATGAACCGCTTTCGCGTGCGAAAATACGCCGTGTATCCTGGCAATCGATCCAGCGCTGCCTCCTCCTCCGGTATGCGCGCTGCCAGGAGCGCGGCGTTCGCGACGGTTGCAGCCACGGCAAGGTATCGCAATCCGAACGCCAGCGGCAGCGCCGCCAGTTCCACGGCGATGATCGTGTAGTTCGGATGCCGGACCCAGCGGTATGGCCCGCTCGTGGCCACTGGCATCTTCGTTGGCACCGCCGCCCGTGCATTCCAGCGGTGGCCCAATGTCAGGAGCACCCACGCGCGCACTGGCTGCACCGCTGCCAGCACCAGGAGCCACCCCTTTCGCGGCCCGCCTCCGAATAACGCGGTGCCAACGATCACCGTGGCATGCACTGTCACGATCAGTCGGTATGTCCCCCGGCTTCGCGGGCCTTCGGTCGCTGGCCCGCTTTCCGCAAGGTTGCGGCGCGACCACCCCAGTTCCGCCAGTCGCGCCGCCGCCATCAGCCCGCAGACCAGTAACCGGATCAGCACGCGCGCCGCACCAGCAGGAGTTCCACCGCCACACCGGGGCCGAACGCGGCCACAACGCCCCACTCCATCGGCCGCGGACTCTCAAGGTATCTCCGCAGGACATCGAATATTGCCGCCGAGGAGGTGTTGCCGAAATCGCGCAACGATGCCCACGACCACTGCGTCGCCGCTTTGTCCAGGTGCAACGTGCTCTCCAGACGGCTGAGGATGCGCGAGCCTCCCGGATGCAACAGCCACGCCCCGATGTCGCTGCAACGCAGTCCGTGGCGTGACAGCAGCGGCGCGAGGCCGCTCAACACCCCGTCCGGAAGCGCATCTGCCAGGCGGCGCGACAGCACGGGCATGAAGCCCTCGTCCGTGAGGTTAAAGCCAAGCAGCTCGCGTGTGCCCGGGATGAGGACGCTCGCGCTGTCCACGATTTCGATCCCCTCGCCCGGCCCCGCGCGCAAGAGCGCGGCGCCCGCGCCGTCCCCGAAAATCAGGTTCGCCGTCAACACGCCTTCGTCCTCGGAGTGATGGAACGATAGCGAACATAACTCCACTGCACAGGCGATTGCCGCCCGGCCGGGATGCGCCGCCAGGTAGTTCGCGGCGTGCGCCAGCGCGACGACCCCTCCAGCGCAGCCAGCTTCCGTGATCGGCAACCGCGCCGTATCCGGACAGAGCGAGGCGCGTTCCACGAGGTGCGTCGCGAGAGACGGCACCATGTACCCCGTGCAGGAGGTCGTCACGAGCGCCCCGACCTCCCGCGCCTGATCGCCGAGCACATGCTCGATCGCGGCGAGGGCGAGTCCCGGCGCCCGCTCCTGGTAGATGGCGTTCCGTTGCTCGATCGACTTGAGTTCACGGATGCCGTCCGGGTGGAGGACGATGCGCCGCTCCTTGATCCGTGAGCCGCGCACGACGGCCCGCGCTCGCAACGCGTTCAGGCCCTTCACATCCATCAGTCGCGGGACATCCGCCTGGACGATGGTTTCGTCCGGGTGCGCCACTGCGACCGCCGCGATGCGCACCCCATGAGTCATGCTCCCACGCTACCCCACCCGCGATCGTGGCGCCACGAGCACGCTTACCTCGTCGCGGACGGTTGGGTCTCGCCTCAGCTTGGCCCGGGCAGTGCGGGCCGGTCACCCATCAGGTACCGAGGTCCTGCGCCTCGTTCGTTCGCGCGGGTGTCGGCGGGCACAACCCAAATGGGTCTAGCGCCAAGGCCCGCCGACACATACACCCTACCCGCCTGGTACCGAATGGGCCTTTGCTATTTACAGTGGGCCCTGAAGAATTCGTTGACGGTGCCGTCGGGCGTTGCGTTGATGTGTTCCACCACATGAGCGTTTACGCGCGTGCCCATGTCGCCTCGCCCGTGTGCGTTAAACGTGAAGGTCCCATTTACGGCACCGCCGGGATTCTCGTTGAACCCACCCCATATGGTGAAGTGCCCTTGGATGACCTCGTCGGTCACGGGGTCTACAGCCGTGAACTTCCCCGTCTGGGTGAAGGTCACATGGAAGCCGCTGTCCGTCACCGTTGTGTGGAACACGCCGTTGTAGGTGGTCGTGATGTCGTAAAGGGGGCCACCCGCGCAGATGGTATCGGTAAACGATTCGGTCTCCTGGTGCTGGTGGACCGTCTCGGTTTGGGTGGCAGCGACCACCGGACCTGCCACCGCGACGCAGGCGAGCAGGGCGATAAGCGGTAGGAGAAGACGTTTCATTCGGGAGAATTACCCGGATGGACACTCTACACCCGCTGCCCGCATGCCCGCTAAGTTATCGGGCATGCCCTGGCGGAAAGGAAAATCGGCCGGTTTCTTAAGCGTGAACACGGTGCGTAGATGGCCTTGGGCGTTTGCTCCGGTCGGTACTGGGGACTCATGCAGCGCAACCCTGGCGACCTCGTGGACGCGCCCCGCGAGGAGCGCACCACCGTTCGGGCCTTCGACGTGGCCCAGGCCAAGGCGTTTCTCGCAGCCGTGAAGGGGGACGCCCTTGAACCCCGCTACCACGAGCACCTTACCTCGTCGCGGACGGTTGGGTCTCGCCTAAGCCTCGCCCCGGCGATGCGGGCCGGTCACCCATCAGATACCGAGGTCCTGCTCCACGCTCGTTGGCTTGGTCGTTGGCGTTGAACAGCCCGCACGTCTCCAGCGAGAGGCAGCCGCAGCCGATGCACGAGGCGAGGTCGTCGTGCAGTTTCTGAAGGGTCGCGATGCGGCGTTCGAGCCCCTCCTGCCATTCGCTCGAAAGCCGCGCCCAGTCGGCGGCCGTGGGCGTGCGTTCATCGGGCAGACCGCGCAGCGCGTCGCCGATCTCCTGCAGCGAGAGCCCGAGGCCCTGCGCCACGCGGATCACCGACACCCGCCGCAGCGCTGCTCGTGGATAACGCCGGTGGTTCCCCTCCGTCCGCGCGGCGCTCAGGAGCCCCACGGATTCGTAAAACCGCAACGCGGACGCAGGCACCCCGCTCCGCTTCGAGAGTTCCGTAATCGTGATCCAGTTCGACAGCGCGCCCATCCCGCGACCTCTCCGCAAATTCGGCTCTTCGACCTTACTGTAATATTCGCCATCACGGGTATGCATCAGAGCCGCGACTGACAAGGAGCGGGCGGTTCCCCTCCCCGTAGCGTCCGCAGACGGAATCGACAAATCGGCAATCTCTAATCGGCAATAGGCGATGGGTAGTGGAGGGGGCCTGGTGGAGCTGGAGGGATTCGAACCCTCTACCTCAACACTGCCAGTGTTGCGCTCTCCCGATTGAGCTACAGCCCCGCGAAAAAACCAGCGTCGAGCGTAACAAGCGGCCCCCTTCGCGGCAAACACGCCGGGGGGCGATTCAACGTTTTGCGAGACGAGTCGCGAGTCCGTCCAATCAGTCCGAGCGCGAACGTCAGTGAGCACGCAAACGGCGCGGCGCAGGGAGCGCCCGAACGCAGAGACTTTGCACTGTCATCGCGTCCGCTCGATTGGGCCTTGCCGTCCAAATCTTGCCGCCGCGGAGCCCTACTTCCGCGTCCGCGGGTCGAGCGCGTCGCGCAGGCCGTCGCCGAGGAACGTGAAGCACAGCATGAGCGTCGCCACCATGATGCACGGCCAGATGAGCTCGATCTCGTGCGTGTAAATCGCCGTCTTACCGTCGGCGATGAGCGACCCGAGGCTCGCGTTGGGCGGCGGCACGCCCAGGCCGATGAAGCTCAGCGCCGCTTCCGCGAAGATGGCGAGCGGTATACCGAACGTGACCGCCACGATCACCGCGCTGAGCGTGTTCGGGAGCATGTGGAAACGCACGATGCGCCACTGGCTTGCGCCCAGCGAGCGAGCCGCGAGGACGTAGTCCTGCTCCTTGATCGACAACATCTGCCCGCGCACGAGCCGCGCCACGGTCACCCAGGCGACGAACGAGATCGCGAGAATGGTGACCAGGAGGACGCTCGGCGCCCCCGGTATCTGCGGGCTTCCCGAACCAACGATCGGCCAGTCCCGTCCCAAGAGCACCTGTTTGAAGAGGATAATCATCAGCAGGTCGGGAAAGGCAAACGCCAGGTCCGTGACCCACATCAGCACGCCGTCGCTCAACTTGCCCGCGAGCGCCGCCGCCATGCCCACGGTAACGCCGATAAGCAGGACAACAATCTGCGTGCCAATGCCGATCTTCAGCGAGAAGAGCGTGCCCTGGAGCAGGCGCGCCCAGAGGTCTCGTCCCAGCCCGTCCGTCCCCAACCAGTTGGCGGAGTTGGGCGCCTGCTCGATGCGGCCGTAGTCCTGGATTGCCGGGTCATGATGCTGCACCGGACCGACAAAGCTCGCGAGAATCGCGATTATCGTGATCGCCGCCAGCAGGACGCCGGCCACAAGCGCGAGGCGGTTGCGCATGAGCCGCTGCATGGCCTGGCCCCAGAGCCCGCGCTGCTTCGTATGTATGCTCTCCTGGGTGAAATCGAACGGCTGTGGTTGCGCAATGGATTCGTTCAGTGCCATGGTCGGGCTCCTAGAACCGGATCCGGGGGTCGGCGATGCCGTAGAGCAGGTCCACCGCCAGGTTCATGAAGGCAATGATCACGGTGAAGAAGATGGTCACCCCCATGATCAGGCCGTAGTCGCGAATGAGAACTGACGTCACGAAGACCTGGCCGAGGCCGGGAATGGCGAAGTTGGTTTCGATGATGAACGAGCCGACGATGAGGCCGGCGAAGATTGGGCCAAGTACCGTAAGCACCGGAATGAGCGCGTTCTTCACCGCGTGGCGCATGACCACCGTGAACTCCTTCACGCCCTTGGCGCGGGCCGTCCGAATGTAGTCCTGGCGCAGCACGTCGAGCATTGAGGCGCGGGTGATGCGGGCGATGAACGCCCCCGGCAGCAGCCCGAGGGCAACCATCGGCAGCACCATCTTCTTGTAGTTCCAGAGTTCCCAGCCGAGTACGTCGAACCAGTCGAACTTGACGGCGAAGATGATCACAAGGATCGGGGCGAGCACAAAACTGGGCAATGCCGCACCTGCCGTGGCAATGAAGACACCTATGTAATCCGCTATGCCGTTTTGGTTCAGCGCGGAAAGCGTGCCCAGTGACAGGCCGAGAAGAGTGGCGAAGAGAAAGGCGCACACGCCCAACTGAATGGATACGCCCATGCGTTCCTTGATGATCGTCCGCACGTTGCGGTCATTTGAGAACGAAATGCCCAGGTCGCCCGTAGCCAGGTTGCCGATGTATAGCACGTACTGCTGCGGGAGAGACTTGTCGATCCCGTATTTGCGCTCAAGGTTGCTGCGCTGAGCCGCGGAGAGCGGCTTATCGCTGTCGAACGGGCCGCCTTCGACGGCGTGCATCAAAAAGAACGTCACCGTTGCTACCGCTAGCAGCAGCGGGATGATGGCAACGGTTCGCCGCAGAGCGTAAGCGAGCATGGGATTTACCCCTGTCGGAACTTAGCGCGACGGGGGCCTTCGTGTGAAGGCCCCCGGCAGTGCCTTGTATCGAACTTGAAAGTTCGTTACTTGGTGGTGCTCCAGTATTCAGGGTCCCAGCCGCCCGGGACGAACGTATCGCCCGGTCGCTTGTGCTCGAGCATGCCCTTGATGTGGGGCTTCACGAGGAACTTGGCCTGGGTGTGCCACAACGGGGCGATGCCGGCCACTTCAGCGAGCAGGAGCTTCTCGGCTTCCTGGTACTGCTTGCGGCGTTCTTCGTCGTTGCGGTTGAACTTGGCCTTGGCGATCAGATCGTCGAGGGCCTTGATACTCGTGTTGGTCTTGTTGATCGAGCCGCCCGTCTCCCAGAGGCCGAGGAACCAGTTCTCCGGGTCCGGGTAGTCTTCCTGCCAGCCGCCCGTCACGAGCTGGTAGTCGCTCGCGTTGAAGCGTGAGGAGCGGGTCTTCGAGTCAACGAACTCAAGCTTGATCGTGATGCCCAGATGCTTCTTCCATTCCGCCTGCAGGAACTCGCCGAGCGCCTTGTTCGTGGCGGTTTCGGTGAGCAGCAGGGTGAGATCGGGGAAGCCGGCGCCGTTGGCGTAGCCGGCCTTGGTCATGTGCTCTTTTGCCTTGGCGACATCGAAGCCGATGCTGCCCTTGTAGTTGTCCTCCGGGAGGCCGGAGCGGAGCGGCGGCACCCAGTTCGTGGTCGGGAAGTTGCCGTCCTTAAACACGACCTTATTGAGTGTGACGCGGTCCGTGGCACGCGAGAGCGCGAGACGTACGTCCGCCTTCGCCATCAGGTCGTTCTTGATGTTGTACTCAAGGCCGATGGTGCGCGTCGCCGGATAGAGCGTCAGCTCCTTCGGGAACTCGGTGCGTAACTTGTCGAGCTGGCCCGTGTCCGCGACGGTCGCGTCCACTTCGCCAGAACGGTAGGCGTTGTTCAGGGTGGCGGGGTCGTCCACATACTTGAGGACGATCTTCTCGACCTTCACCTTTTCGCTGCCTGCCCAGTTCGGGTTGGCAACGAGTTCCATGCTGGACTTCTCGGTGTATGCCTTCGGCATCATCGGTCCGTTGTAGACCATCTCCAGCGGGCCAAGCCACTTCGCATCTACGGCCGCGATCTTGTGGCTTGGCACCGGGAAGGTGGGCCACATAGCGAGAAGGATGGGGAAGGTGATCTGGGGGTCGGTCAGCGTGTACTCAACAGTGGTCTCGTTGATCGCCTTGGCGCCCACGGCCTTGAGGAGCACGTCCTTCTCGGCCGGGGTCTTGGCGGCGGCGCCGTAATAGGCATCGCAGCCTGCAACGGCCGTGAGGATGTACTGGTAGTGGCCGGCGATCTCGGGATTGCAGGTGCGCTGCATGCCGAGCACGAAATCCTTCGCCGTCAGCGGCGCGCCGTCGGACCACTTGAGGCCGCTCTTCAGTTTGATGGTGTACGTCTTGCCATCAGCCGACACGGTAGGAGCGCCGTCGGCCATGGCTGGCGTGGGCTTGTTGTCCTTGT
>JBKKBS010000235.1:0-2853 GCA_046713815.1 Tepidiformaceae bacterium | reverse complement strand
AGTTGATGTTGGCGAGATTGTGAAATCCGTAACGTGTGCGAACTATATGACGCGTTTCGAAACAGGGTCAACGCGCCAGATTCGTGATTCCGCGGAATTCATCCACCGTTCACAGGCTGAGCAACGCTTGGCCCAGCGCGCCCTCGACGACGCGGTCATCTGACGGATCGACCGTCCTCGGGTCCAACAGCAGTGCGCCCTCGTGAATCCGTCCGATGATCGCCGTTTCGTGCGACCTCAGCCGTGCCGACAATGCGTCCGCGCCAAATGGTGGGACGATCGCCGCACACCATGTGGGCACGCCCTCACCGGGCAGCGAGCCGCCACCCACCATCGAACGCGATTGACGCACGGAGCCTGCCTCCCCGGCTGCCGCCGCCCAGCGCCGGGCACGCCGGCGTAGGCCCGTGGTCGGCAGCCCGATCATGCGCCAGACGGGGACTTCCTCACGTTCCCGGCCCTCGGCATAGCTCATGAGCGTGGCGTTCAGGGCTGCGACGGTGAGCTTGTCCACCCGCAGGGCGCGGGCGAGGGGATGGCGCCGCAGTGCCTCGACGTGCGAGGCGTGGCCCGCGATGATGCCGCATTGCGGACCACCGAGCAGCTTGTCGCCGCTGAAGAGTGCGAGGTCCACGCCGGCCTCGATGCTCTCCTGTACTGTCGGTTCGTGTGCCAGGCCATACTCCTCCGTCCGCACGAGACAACCGCTGCCGAGGTCGTCGAGCACGAGCACGCCTCGCTCTCGCCCAAGAGCCACGAGTTCATGCAGCGCTGCCTCGGCGGTGAAGCCCACGACGCGGAAGTTCGAGGAATGCACGCGAAGGATGGCTGCCGTGTCAGGGGTAATGGCGTCAGCGTAATCGCGGACATACGTGCGATTGGTCGTGCCCACCTCCGCCAGTCGCGCGCCGCTCTGGCGTAACACGTCGGGGATGCGGAACCCACCGCCAATTTCCACCGCCTGGCCGCGCGACACAATCACCTCCCGCCCGCCGGCCAGCACCTGCAGGACCATGAAGAGCGCCGCCGCGTTGTTGTTCACGACGAGCCCGTCTTCGGCCCCCGTGGTGCGCCGGATAAGTTCGCGCACATGCTCGTGGCGGCTGCCGCGCCCGCCTTCATCGAGGTCGAACTCGAGGTTACTGTAGCCGCGCGCAACCTCGGTCATCGCCGCGATAGCGCGTTCGCTGAGCGGCGCTCGTCCGAGGTTCGTCTGTAGGATAACGCCGCTCGCATTGATCACGCGCCGCAACGACGGCCGCGTGAGCGATTCCAGTTCTGCCATCACGAGCGTAGCTATCTCGTCCAGCGCCGGCAGGTTCGCGCCCGTGCGAACCATCTCGCGCACGGATGCAAGCACGTCTCGCGTGGCGTCCGCGGCAAGGGGATGGGCGCGTGCCCGGCCAAGCAATCCCAGGACGCGCTCGACTGAGGGGATTCCGCGCAGCGCAACGTCACTCATCCGCGGGCATTATCAACGCAAACGCTTAAATCCCAAACCGGATTTCGTGCTCTGGCCGGTTGACCCAAGGCCCGGCCGCACTCGACCATAAATGCACCCCCAGAGGAGTCTCGCCGTGAATCTCCGTATCCCCGGACCGACGCCCGTCCCCGAAGATGTCCTCCAGGCCTCGGCCGCGCAGATGATGAACCATCGCGGCCCCGAGTTCGCCCAGGTGCTGCGCCGCGTGACAGACGGCCTTAACTGGGTCTTCGGCACGTCGTCCGATGTGCTCTCGTTCACGACCTCGGGCACGGGCGGACTCGAGGTCGCCGTGGTGAACACGCTCAGCCCCGGCGACAAAGTGCTTTCGGTTTCGATCGGCTCCTTCGGAGACCGCCTTAAGAGCATCGCCAAGACCTACGGCGCCGAGGTCGAGTCGTATGCGCTCGAGTGGGGCGAGGCCGCCGACCCGGCCGAGATCGGTCGCCGCCTCGATGCAGATCCCGAAATCAAGGCCGTTCTGGTCACCCACAACGAGACCTCGACCGGCGTCGCGAACCCACTCGAGGCGATTGCGAAAGAGGTTCGAGGGCGCGACCGGCTCATCATCGTTGATGCCGTCAGCTCCATGAGCTCGTTCCCCTGCCCGGTCGAGCGCTGGGAACTAGACGTCGTCGTGAGCGGCTCACAGAAGGGCTGGATGGCCCCTCCCGGCCTCGCCTTCGTCTACATGAGCGACCGCGCCTGGGCGGCTTACGAGCGTTCCACCATGCCAAAGTTTTATTTCGACGCGGGCAAAGCGCGGGACTCGCTTGCGAAGCTCCAGAACCCGTGGACGCCGGCGCTTTCGGTGTACTACGCCATGGATGCCGCCTTCGACCTGATGCGCGCAGAGGGCCTTGAGTCGATCTTCACGCGCCACGAGGCGGCCGGCAGGTACGTGCGCGGCCGCGCCAAGGATCTTGGCCTCAAGCTTGTGCCTGTCGATGAGCAATACGCCTCGAACACCGTGACGGCGGTCTACTGGCCCGATGGCGTGGATGCGAAGGCGCTGGGCAAGCGAGCCCGCGAGGAGTTCGGCGTCGTCCTCGGCGGCGGCCAGGGCAAGCTTGAGGGCAAGATCTTCCGCGTCGGCCACCTCGGCTGGTTCAACCAGCAGGACCTCACGCAAGCGCTGGACGTGGTTGAACGCCTGCTCGCGGAATCGAAAGCGACCGTGTAACCACGGAGCCGTGGCGTAGTCGGCATCAGTAGCGCGCACGTCAGCAAGCGCTTCCGTGCCTCCGTTCGGAATCGTCCCGAATACCGACCAGTCGGATTCGTCTTGGAATCTCGCTGCTCCGCGCCTATGCAAATTGCATGTACACGACAACAATGCAAAATGCATACATGGACTCTCGCCAATTCGT
>JBKKBS010000234.1:0-6004 GCA_046713815.1 Tepidiformaceae bacterium | reverse complement strand
GTGCTACAGCGCGCCGACGCCCGCGACGCGAAACACACACGGCCCGCTAACGCGGGCGGCTCCGCGTTTACCACCGCTGATGGCGGCGCCATCGGCGGCGCATCATTGGCCGCCCCGCGAACATTCGCCGTGGAAACAGGAATCGCCGTAACAAGAACATGGCGTCACTCCAGCGTGGGATGCACCTTCTACATGGCGGTGGTGCGCCCAAAGGTGACGTGGCCCGAGCCGCCAGGGGCGGCGACGACCGCTCGGGATCCGTGTTGACGGAGGCATGATCGCGTTCCCAGCGACCACGACAGGAATCCTTAAGCGCGATTCCGGGCGTGGGGGGAGTTGAATGGAACGTGATCGCATTCCCAGCGGCCAGGGACGGCCGCGACTCCTACGTAGTCATCGGCACGTAGCGCCAGCGCGAGGTTGCGGTGGTCAGTTCGTTGCCGTCCAAATCGCGGATTGTTCCCCGGAGGTACACGGACCGCTCATCGATGCGATCGATCTCGCCCCGCGCCGTCAACGGCACGCCCGCCGGTGCGGGCCGCCGGTAACGCACGCTGATCTCCGCGGTCATAAACCGGATCTGCTCAAACGTGTCGGGGAACGCGGTGTAGGCGGCCTTGCCCATGACTTCGTCGAGGAGGGTCGCCTGGATGCCACCGTGAACGACTCCGTGCATGCCCGCGAAACGTGTATGGACGACGACCACCAGTTCGACCGCGCGCTCGGCCACCTGCCGGAACTTGAGCTGCAGTCCGTCTGGGTTCGCGTGACCGCAACCAAAGCACCGCGCATCGCCAGTGCGCACGAACTCGATCTCAGCAGCCACGCGCGGGGTCCAGCGAGCGCACGTCGCAGTCCGGGCCGCAGACCTGCTGGCAGAACTCGATCAGCCACGCGATCGCGCCCGGTTCGAGGCAGTAGCAGGGGTCGCCGTTGGCCATCGTGCCGACCCGCACGATGCCAGCTTCGCGCAACACCTTGATGTGCTGCGAGACGGTCGATTGCGCAAGCGGCAAGGCATCGACGAAATCGCCCGCCACGCAGGCGTTGCGCCGGGCCAGCTCCGTGACGATGCGCACGCGCGCGGGATTGCCAAGCGCACGGAAGACCACGGCAGCGCGTTCCTCTTCCGCCGTGAGGATGTCAAGTGTTTTCATGTCTTCAACAACTGTAATCGAAAATTTGCGATGATGGGACTTGACGAGCGGCAGGCTGTATCGTAAATTTGCGATGTATCGTAAAAATACGATACCGAAGGAGACACACCCATGTCCACTCTCACCGATGCGGAGATCCGCGCCAAGGTGTCCCAGTCCTACGGCAACCGCGTGCGCCCGGTCCTCGAAGCGGCCGACGCCATCCCTCTCGTGAACGCCAGCGCCTGTTGCGCGCCGTCGGCCGAAGCGACCACAGCGAGCTGTTGCGGGTCCGACTCCGCGAGCAGCGACGCCTGCTGTGGCGGCACCGTCGACGGCGAAGACGAGATCACAAACATCGCGAAGCTCTACCAGGAGACCGATATCAGCGACCTGCCGAGCACAGTCACGGATGTCGCTTTCGGGTGCGGCAACCCCACCGCGATCGCCTCCATGCGGCCCGGCGAAGTCGTGCTCGACCTCGGTTCCGGCGGCGGGATCGACTGTTTCCTCGCCGCGAAGATGGTGGGTGAGACGGGCCACGTCTACGGCGTGGACATGACCCCGGAGATGATCGCCCTCGCCCGCAAGAACGCGGACAAGGTGGGCGCCACGAACGTCGAGTTCCGGCTCGGCGAGATCGAGCAGCTCCCGATCCCCGACGCCACGGTCGACGTTATCATCTCCAACTGCGTGATCAACCTTTCGCCCGATAAGGACCGCGTCTTCCGCGAGGCCTTCCGTGTGCTCCGGCCCGGCGGCCGCCTCCAGGTCTCCGACATCGTCTGGACGAAGCTCGTGCCGGACGAGGTGAAGAACGACATGGAGAAGTGGGCGGGCTGCATCGCCGGCGCACTCGTCGAACGCGAGTACCTGGGCAAAATCGAAAGCGCTGGCTTCGCGGATGTTACATCCGTCGCCACGGAGTACCCGGGCGGCAAGGGCATCGCCTCGGCAAACGTCCTCGCCTTCAAGCGATAACCTGAATGGCCCGCACCGACGACATCCCCCTGGAACTCGTGGCCTGCGACCTGACGGTTTTCGCGCCAGGCGAGGGCGCGCGCCACGCGCAACTCCTCACCCTGGTGCGGGAGGCCTCCAGCGGGCGCGAGGAGCTGCCAGACGGCTGGCGTTGGGAACTCGACCCCTCGGGCTTCGCGCCCGCAGCCGAATGGATCGGCTACGAGCGCCGTTGCTGCGGCTTCTTCGACTTCCATCTCGAATGGCCGTCCGCGTGCGCGAACCCGTCACTAACGGTCACCGGCCCACCCGACGCGAAAGCGATGCTGGCCGACTGGTGACGGCCCGTTGGGCGGGTGCGCGCCCTCTTGTCCAGACCTCAGGCCGAGGTCACCGTGCCCGCCCCACCGTCGACGGTGACCACTTCGCCATCCGTGAGCCTGCTCGTCGCGTTGCCGGTGGCCACGACGGCCGGGATCCCGTATTCGCGCGAGATGATCGCGGGGTGAGAGAGGATGCCGCCGGTATCAGTCACGAGCGCGCCGACGCTGGGGAAGAGGATCGACCAGACGGGGGAGGTGATCGGGCAGACGAGCACGTCGCCCGGCGCGAGCCGGTCGAACCCCGTCTCGTCCATGATTACCCGCACCGGCCCGGTGTAGATTCCGGCCGAGGCTGAGACGCCGCTGATGACTTTGGCCTCGGCGCGCGGCATTGCAGCGTGTGCGCGTCCAGCTTCGGCTCCGAACACCTTCTCCGCGGCCCAGAGCACCATGCGGATGTTGTGTGCGGCTTCCGCGGGGAAGACGCCGAGCGGGGGCGGTCCGCCCGGGTCCCTGCCGAACGACGGCGCGGCCTCATGCTCGAGTATCCACGCGCGTTCAGCCTTGCGCCGCTCGACACTGTCGTGGCAGTCGCGCGTATCCCGAAGGGCCGGCCGGATCTCATCCATTTCGAGGAAGAACACGTCCTCCCGGTCCGAGATCAGTCCCCGTTCCTGCAACCGCCGTCCGTGCTCGACCACCGTGTAACGCAACAACGCGATGGGCGCGCTAACCGTGTAGAACTCGTTGTCCTCGCGCGTCGGGTAGTACCGCTCCGCGCGCGCGAGCAGGCGCTCGAAGCGGTCGCGGGCAGCCTGCGGTTGCGTAAGCAAGGCGGTCCGCGCGAGAGCGATCGCCGCCTCACGCCGCCCGCGAAGCGCCGTGCCCTGGGTCTCGGCATCGTAACGGCGCTGGAGCTGGTCGCGGATCAGGCCCAGCGTGAGCGACGGGACCTCTTCCAGGGTTGGATCGGCAATCTCATAGCGGAGCGCGCGGCAGCCGAACTCGCGCTGGTATGCGTTGAAGGCGCCCGCGAAGTCCGGGTCAACTTGCTCCAGCCGCACAAGGGTCGAGTCGTCGTGGCGTTCGATGAGGGCCCGCGCGGGTGGCCGTTCGGCAGCCATGCGGGCCAGTGCGGCAAGGCGTCTGGCGGGCTCCGTCGACGCCACCGAAAGTCCGCTGAGGAGCGCGACCGTCTGGCGTTCGTCCCAGCCCAGCAGCTCTTCGCAGGCGAACGCCAATTCCGCTATAAAGGCCATGGGCGTGGTCAGTTCGAAGTGACGCCGCAGGCTTTCGTAGCAGAACGCGATCACTTCTTCGCGATGCCGGTGCAGGGCGTCGTCCGGCATGCCGGGCAGGTCCACCGCCCGCAGGCGGGCGATCGTTTCGATCTGATCGGGCTTCCATCGGTCCAGCCAGGAGTCGATCTGCGACATCGCGACGTCGTCCCGGACGCCCCGTGTAAGGGTTTTGACGCGGCCACGAAGCTGCGGCACGGTGCGTACGAGCAGCCACATGAGCGGGGCCGGCGGAGCCTTCCGATCCTTCCCGCCCAGTGGCCGCAGACGTTGGTAGACCCATCCCCCGATCTCCTCGAACTCGAGGCCGTCGAACATCATCCCGTGCTCGATCGCGAGCTTTCGCCAGACGTCGTTCGACCATCCGAGGAAGACCCGGAATGCCGGGCTTAAGGGCTGAGGGAAGTGGCTCGCTTCGCGTTGCCAAAAGCCCGGGGGCGGTGTGACAGTTGTGGCTTGGAAGCGGACGGTGCCGGGTGCGGGCGATGCGATGGTCACGAGCGAACACCTCCGGGGATGGGGAACGCAGGTAGCTTACCGGTTGGGCATCCGCCCAACCATGCACGGCGCCACAGATACGTCACGCGCCAACCCAACACCACTGTCTCCGTTTTCGCCTACGGCACGGAACCAGCCCCGGCGGGGCGTGGCCGCACGAGCTGACAGGCCCGCGATCCTGTCGGCTGAGCTCGCATCCGCCGTGTTCGCGACGGCGTTAGGCTTTGGCTTTGGTGGGGGATTTGGCGGCGGCTTTGAGGTCTTTTTCGAGGAGGGCGAAGTCCTCGGCGGGGATCTCGTGGAGGTTGCCCTGGTAGGCAAGCGTCCAGTTCGCGCGCGGCCACTTCTGCGTCCAGGTGAAGCGCTCGTGGTAGGGCTCGGCCTCGACCCACTCGGTCTCGCCGGGGACAACGTCGGGCTTGATGTTCACGCGGTAGGGGTACATCTCATTCGGTTTCTTGTCGCTCTGCCAGACGCGGTCGTGCTCCTCGACCATCTCGCTGGTAACGGTGGCCGTGGCGGCGAATTTCTTCCTGCCGGTGATGTAGAAAGCGAGGCGGTCGCCCGGCGCCATCTTCGCCGCCATCCCGCGACGGGTGCTCTTGAAGCCGTGACGGTTGAACCCCATCTCGCGCGTCTTTTCGAAGATCTCCGGTCCGCCGACCACGATCCAGTGCCTTCCCATGTGCGTTCTCCTTCACAGTGCCGGCGACCAATCGCCAGCGTAGCCGCGGACGAGGATGTCCTCGCCCACCTGTTCGACCGCCACATGACGGAGGCGCCAGGCGTCGGTGACGAAGTCCACGCCCTTGCCGCCGACCGCGGGCAGTCCCGTGCCGCCAATGATAACCGGCGCGATGAAGGCCCACACTTCGTCGACGAGTCCGGCCTCAAAGAGCGAGCCGACGAGCATCCCGCCACCCTCGGCCCAGACCGATGTGATGCTTCGCTGGGCGAGAGCCTGCATGAGTTGCTGAAGGTTCACACCACCATCATCGCCGGGCTCGCATTCGATGACGTGCGCACCGGTGGCGGCGATGGCCTGGCGCCAGTTCGGCTCGGATGCGGGGGTGGTGGCGACGATGGCATGGCCAGGCTCGTGCAGGAGCCGCGCACCTTCCGGCGTGCGGCCACGGGCGTCGACGACGACGCGCACGGGCTGGTGGTCGCTGACTGTTCCGCCGGGACGCGCGGTGAGGGCGGGGTTGTCGACGAGGACGGTGCCGCTGCCGACGAGGATGGCGTCGACCCACGCACGTTGCTGGTGCGCAAGGTCGCGCGCCGCTTCACCGGTGATCCATTTCGAGTCGCCGGTGCTTGTGGCGGTACGGCCGTCGAGCGAGGCTGCGAACTTCGCGATGACGTACGGCAGGCCGGTTTGGCGCGTCTTGAGCCACGGGCGGAGGAGGGCGATCGCTTCCTCGCGGCCGTCGCCCACCTCGACTTCGACCCCGGCGATGCGGAGCAACGCGATGCCGCGGCCCGCGACCCGGGGGTGGGGATCCTCCATCGCAACGACTACGCGCGTCACCCCAGCGACGATGATCGCCTCGGCGCACGGGGGAGTGCGTTTGCCTTCGAAAGGAGCGCAGGGTTCGAGCGTGACGTAGAGCGTGGCCCCGCGGGCATCGACCGAGGCCAGCGCGACGGCCTCGGCGTGGGGGCCGCCGGGGGGTTGGGTCGCGCCCGTGGCGATGACGGCGCCATCACGCACGAGGACGGCGCCCACCCAGGGGTTGTTGAGGTGCCCGCCGCGGACGCTGCGGGCGGCGGCGAGGGCGAGGTTCAT
>JBKKBS010000233.1:0-6222 GCA_046713815.1 Tepidiformaceae bacterium | reverse complement strand
CGGGCGGCGGGACAACGTCACGGCGAGCGCGCCAACCACGACCAGAAGTGTAAGGACCAGGAGAATGACCATCTATCCCTCCGCGAACCGGGCTCTCGGGGCACAGTAGCTCTCGGACGCGACAGATTGTGTCGCGTTGCGCCGCGATGGCATCCGGTCGCGCCGACAGGTCCAGCCGCCTAGAATCCGGACACATCCAGTCCGTGCGGCCGGACGGCCGCGGAGGTGCGCAATGGTCATGGCTCTCGACGGTATCAAGGTCCTCGATCTCTCCCGGCTGGCGCCGGGCCCCCACTGTTCGATGCTGCTGGCCGACTTCGGCGCGGACGTAACCCTGGTGGAGGCAGTGCCGGGCGTGTCATCGAAGCTCGGTGGCGGAAACCGGAGCAGCGAAGGGGCCGTACGGGCGGCCGCCTACAACGCCCTTGGACGCGGCAAGAAGTCGATCGCACTGAACCTCAAGGATGAGCGCGCGCGGGACATCTTCTACGAGCTCGTGAAGGGCGCCGACGTGGTGATCGAAGGCTTCCGGCCGGGCGTCGTGAAGCGTCTCGGCGTCGATTACGACACGCTCGCGAAGATCAATCCGCGCGTGATCTGCTGTTCCGTCTCCGGTTTCGGGCAGACAGGACCGTACGCGAATCTTGTGGGGCACGACATCAATTACATCTCCATCGGTGGCGCGCTCGGCGTGATCGGGCATCCCGGCACGCAGCCGGCGATCCCCATCAACATCATCGCTGACTTCGCGGGCGGGGGGCTGACGGCCGCCTTCGCCGTCTGCGTCGCGCTGCTCGCGCGCGAAAGGACCGGTCGCGGCCAAAACGTGGACATCAGCATGAGCGACGGGACGATGTCGCTCATGACGTCGGCCTTCACGACGCTCTTCTCGACGGGCAACGCCATCCGGCCGGGAGCGTATCTGCTGAACGGCTCCGTGCCCTGGTACAACACCTACGAGTGCAGCGACGGTCGCTGGTTCAGCATCGGCAGCATCGAGCCCCACTTCTACGAGGCGCTGATGAAGGTGCTCGGGCTCGAGCAGTACCTCGGACGGCAGTTTGAGGAGACCGCGCACGCGGAGATGTTCGAGAAGTACCGGGCCGTCTTCAAGACGAAGACCGCGGACGAGTGGATGGAGATCATGTCGCAGCACGACATCTGCGCCGCGCCGGTGCTGGAGATGGAGAACGCCGTCACAAACCCCCATAACCTCGCACGAGAGATGGTGGTGGAGGTCGATTCGCCCATAGGCAAGGTGAAGCAGATTGGCATCGCACCGAAGCTCAGCGACACGCCCGGCAAGGTGCGCGGGACGGCGCCGATGCTCGGCCAGCACACGGACGAAGTGCTCGCGGCCATGGGCAAGGACGCCGCAAAGATCGCCGAGCTGCGCGAAGCGGGAGTCGTCGGATAACTGCCGAGAGACGCCAGGCGTCCTGCTATACTTGGGGCCATGCAACCAGCATCGGCGCGTTACGTCGTAGACGACCAGGGCGAACAGACGGCGGTGATCATCGACATCGATGAGTACCGGACGTTGCTCGCCGAATTGCGCCAGTATGAAGAGGAAGAGGATCGGTGGCTCAGCGGACTGGCAGCGGAAGCCCGTGCTGAAGGCGGCGAGGGGAGGCCGGCCGAAGAGGTGTTCGCCGAGATTGAGCGGGAGCGCGGGTGGCATATTCCGTCGTAATCCAGCCCGCTGCCGAGCGTGACCTTCGGCGGATCCAGCGAGTACCCGAGTATTCGCGCATACGTGCGGCGATCCGCGCACTGGAAGCTAATCTACGCCCGGCTGGTGTTGGCAAGCTCCAAGGCTCCGCCAACGACTGGCGCATCAAGGTGGGCGATTATCGCATCGTCTACGAGATCCACGACCAGATCGTCCTCGTGCAGGTCATCCGCGTGGCCCACCACGGTAAGGCCTATTGAGAACCAGCACGGCTCGGAAGAGAAAAAGGGGCTGGCGAAATCGGCAGCCCCTTTCTCTTCGACCGGATGTGGACGGCTACTTGCCGCCGGCGGGTGCGCCGACGGCGCGCTTTGGCGTTTCGGCGCCTTCGACGTTGACGTGAGGCAGGATGCGGTCCAGCCAGGCGGGCATCCACCAGTTGCGTTCGCCCAGCAGCTCCATCGTCGCGGGGACGAGGAAGAGGCGCACGATTGTCGCGTCCACGAGAATTGCCGTGGCGAGCCCTACGCCGAACTCCTTGATGATGCGGTCAGCGCCAAGGACGAACGACCCGAAGACGGCGACCATAATCGCGGCGGCTGCGGTGATAACGCGCGCAGTCGCTGTCAGCCCGTAGGCGACGGCGGTGGCGTTGTCGTTGCCCGCGACGTACTCCTCGCGGATGCGGCTGATGAGGAAGACTTCGTAGTCCATGGAGAGCCCGAAGAGGATGGCGAACATCATCATTGGGATGAACGTTTCCACGGGCCCTGGCTGCACGCCGATCAGGTCCGCGCCCCAGCCCCATTGGAACACTGCTACGACAACGCCGTAGGCGGCGCCGATCGAGAGCAGGTTCATGATCGCCGCCTTGGCCGCGACCAGCACCGAACGGAATACGACGAGGAGGAGGAGGAAGCTCACGCCGATAACCCCGAGAAAGAGGTATGGCATGCGGTCTGTGATCTTGTCTTGCGCGTCAAGGTTCCCGGCGACTGCGCCGGAGACCAGGAACTCTGCACCGCTGGCCTCGATGATAGGCGCCGCTTCGTCCCTGAGGCGGCGGATCAAGTCGTCCGTCGCGTTGTCCTGGGGTGCCGTGCCAGGAAGGAGCGTGATGATCGCTGTGTCGCCCGCCGGATTGAATGCGGGGGGGTTCACCTGCGCCACATTTCCGACGCCACGTAACGTCTCGATGGCGTTGCTCACTGCTGCCTCACGCTGCTCGGCGGCGACGTTAGTGAGATCCATCACGTTTACGATTTGAGCGTTGAAGCCTGGCCCAAAGCCCTCTTTCTGGAGGTCGTAGGCCTGCCGTGAGTGGAAGTTTTCCGGTTGATTGCCCGCATCGGTGAAGCCGAGGTCCATATCAAGGATCGGGATAGCCATGAAAAGCAGCACCGCCGCCGAGGCGATGAATATCGGAAGCGGCCGCCGCTGGATGCCTCCCGCGAGTTTGTACCAGCCGCTGCTCTTATCAACGCCTTCCTTTGAGTGGAACAAGGGCACCCGCCATCGATCGATGCGCCTTCCAGAGAGGGATAGAAGTGCGGGCATTAATGTAAGCGCGACCAGGACGGCGACAATCACGACGATCGCGCCCGCGGTGCCAAGTCCGCCCACAAAGGGCAGGCCCATCACCCAGAGTCCCAGGAACGAGATGGAGACGACTATGCCGGCGAAGATCACCGAACGGCCCGAAGTGGTGACCGCCTTCACCACGGAGTCCTCGACGGTCAGGCCGGAGTGCAGCCCCTCTCGGAATCGCGTGACCACGAGGAGCGAGTAATCGATACCGACGCCGAGACCGATCATCGCAGCGAATTGGGGGCTAAAGTCGGGCAGCGCGAGCACGTTCGCGCCGAGGAAGATGATCGCGAAGCCTCCCAGAAGGCCAGCGATCGCGGCGCCAAGCGGAAGGCCCATGGCGACCACTGAGCCGAAAGCGACAAAGAGAATCAGGGCGGCGATGATCAGGCCGATCCATTCGGAAGCGAAGTCTGGCTCTTCGTTCCAATAGACGACGTCTCCGCCAGCTTCGGCCCGGAAGCCGTCCGTGCTCGCGTCATCGACAATGGTGAACAACCTGTCGATGCTCGCCTTCGGCACATCAGCGCCCTGCTCCGTGAAGTGCATCACGGCACGCGCGATGGTGCCGTCCTGTGAGATGAAGCCCGGCTGGTCGAAGGGCGATTCGATCGAGACGCCGTCGATCGCGTCCACGTCGGCGAGAACCGCTTCGATCCTGGGCTTGATTGCAGGCGATTCCACACCAGCAGTGGCCGCGAAAACCAGTTCGCCGTCACTGCCCGCTCGTTCAGGGTTCCGATCCTCGAGCAGATCGAGGGCTTTCTGAGACTCGGTCCCGGGGATATCGAACCCGGAATCGAATTCGCCCGCGAAGATAATGCCGCTTGCGAAGACGGCAACCAGGGCCACTATCCAGACGGTGATGACGCGCCCGCGGCGGCGGTGGGAAAAGCGTGCCCAGCGTTCGAGCAGTCCTTGCCTGGGTTGGGATCGTGCCATGAGAGGGACCTCCTGGGACTATGCCTGGCGGAGCCGCTGTTCTCCCTCGTGAGCGCGACTCCTGGTCGGGCGGATGACGGCCGATGTTTACCGTAGTGGTCTTGTGTTACGGCCTGATGGCCGAAGGGCTACAAGATGATGTGACTGGATAGTGAGTGTACACTAGTTCCTGTATCAAGCCCGCTTCAGTGGTCTTCACGCGGGCGACGCCTCCCCCGACGCAGACATCGCGGGCTCAAGAAAGGAGATGAGCCGGTTGGTCGCACGTGCTGGATCGTTGAGGTCAATGAGCTTCCACGGCCCTGGGGTCGTGTCCGCCATGAAAAAGGTGAGAATGCCCACTACGCACTGCATGCGAAACACCACCTCCTCCTGAGGCACTGTTGGGAGCGCCCGCTGCAATCCCATGATGAACCTCCCCCCCACCTCGCCGAACAGGTCCATGCAGATGCTTTGTACGACATCATTTGGTTCGCTGAACATGCGGCCCACAAGGCGGGTAACGCCTGGCCCCCGGGGCCCGAGGTCGCGGGCGAGTTCGAACTCGGGCTGGATGAAAGCGCGTAACAGATCGGCCACAAGCGGTCCCCCGGGCCGCTGCTCGGCGTCAGCCATCATTTGCAACCGTGCCGCGTTGGCGGGCGTGACCACGCGCCGCAGCACCTCGCGCACAAGGTCTTCCTTCGAACCGAAGTGATAGTGGACAGCGGCGAGGTTTGCGCCGGCCTCGGTGGTCACGTCGCGAATCGAGGTGCCATCGAAGCCGCGCTCTGCGAACAGCCGCTCGGCGGCGTCGAGGATGCGTTCACGGGTGCTGTCTGCGACCAAGACGGATGCCTTCTTTCAAACGACTGATTTAATCTTACGTTTGAATGCACGCCAGGGCAACCGCGTTTTGTGAGGAGCGTCACACAGGCTCGCCGGGCCACCGGTCGAAGTTGATGTGCACAGTGCCGCGGAGCGGGTAATGACGCGAGGACCGAGGCTGGCAAGCTCGCGAATGTTTCGGGAGCCCGTCCAGACCCGCCGGCGGACTCGGGCCGCAATCCGGGGCACCGGAGCCACCTGTTACACTCGCTGAAATGAGTACCGCGCCCGCCACCCTGGAGATCGCCGCAGACCCGGTGCCCCTGGAGAAGTGGGACGACGGCTCGATCCGCGTGAGCGGGAGCAGGATGCACTTCAACATCGTGATCGGGATCTACCAGGAGGAAGGGTCGGTCGAAGGTCTGCGGGGGGCCCTTCCAGATCTAGCGCTGCCCGTGGCCCACCGGTTGGTCGCCTACTACCTCGCACACCAGCATGAAGTGGACGCCTGGATGCAGCAGCTAGAGCGCGAGGCCGACGAGATCTGGGAGCAATTCGAAAATGAGCATCCCACGCGGGAATGGCGCGAACGCTTGAAAGCGCGGTGGGCGGAGATGCGTGCAACGCCTCCTGACTGACCATGACTTCAACGAGCGCATCACTCGCGGCCTCGTCCGACGCATCCCCGAACTCGACTGGGCGCCAGTGCGACGCTTCGGGCTCGCCGAGGCGGCCGATGACAGGGTGCTCGAATTCGCGCTGGAGACCTCCCGCATGCTCGTGACACACGACGACAGGACGATCTACCCCCTCGCCTTTCAGTGGCTCGCGGAGGGACGGCCGCTGCCGCGCATCGTCGTAGTGCCGAGGCGGGTATCGTTCGCGATCGTACTCGAACACCTCGAAATACTCACCAGGCTTGGCGACCAGGACACCTGAGCTAACGGCCCGGTGCGCCTTCCTCTCTGACGCCCTATTGCTTCACGTCGATCACCAGGCGCGACGGATTCTGAAGCGTGCTGACCTTGAAGTTCTGCTGGGCCTTCAGGCCCATGGCCCACGCCAGCACGGCCTCGAAGTCGCAGCTCTGCTTCGCCTCGAGGATGGTGTTACCGGGGCCTGACACCGCCTGCTTGCCGAACGTCACCTGGCCCGCGTCAGTGTGGGCGGCGGCAGTGGAGAAGCGCACGCGCAACACGGCGCTCCCCGGCAGC
>JBKKBS010000232.1:0-3070 GCA_046713815.1 Tepidiformaceae bacterium | reverse complement strand
TTGCTGACTATCCCGAACATGCGGCGCTCGTTCGTGAGGTTACACGGAGGCGCTCGCGCCGGTCTGACCACCCGGCGCCCGCGCGAAATTCGCGGACCGTCTGACCGTGGCGGATGGCTAGGCTCTGTGAACTCCGTGCCTCTGTGCTCCCTGTATGCCAGCGGAAATGGCGTGGCCATACGGAGAGCACAGAGTCACAGAGATCACGCCAGGTCGAAACGGTCGAGGTTCATCACCTTGTTCCACGCCGCAACAAAGTCGTGCACGAACTTCTCCTGTGAGTCTGCACATCCGTAGACCTCCGCCTGCGCGCGGAGCTCGGAGTTCGAGCCGAAGATGAGATCGACGCGCGTGCCGGTCCACGTGACGTCGCCCGTCTTGCGATCACGCCCCTCGAACAGGTCGGCGTCGTTCGAGGCCGCCTTCCACGCGGTGCCCATGTCGAGCAAGTTGACGAAAAAGTCGTTCGTCAGCGCCTCGGTTCTCTTCGTGAAAACACCACGTTGAGACTTTCCGACGCTGGCATCGAGGACGCGCATGCCGCCCACGAGCACGGTCATCTCGGGCGCAGTCAGGGTCAGCAACTGTGCCTTGTCGACGAGCAGCACCTCGGCCGGTACGGTGAACTCGCCCTTGAGATAATTGCGGAAGCCGTCCGCGATCGGTTCGAGAAACTCGAAGGACGGCACGTCGGTCTGCTCCGCGGAAGCGTCCGTGCGTCCCGGCGCAAACGGCACCGTCACCGCGTGACCGGCATTCCGTGCCGCCTGCGCGACGCCGGCGCAACCGCCCAGAACGATGAGGTCGGCGAGTGAGACTTTCTTTCCGCCGGACTGCGAGCTGTTGAAGGCACGCTGGATGCCCTTCAGGGTCTCGAGTACTTTCGCCAGCTGGACGGGCTCGTTGACGTCCCAGTCCTTCTGCGGAGCCAGCCGAATGCGGGCTCCGTTCGCACCGCCGCGCTTGTCGGAACCACGGAAAGTGGAAGCCGACGCCCAGGCGGTCGAAACCAGCTCCGAAACCGACAGTCCGGAAGCCAGGATCTGGCCCTCGAGCGAGGCTCTGTCTTGCGCGTCGATCAGCACGTGATCGGCCTCGGGAACGGGGTCCTGCCAGATGAACACCTCGGCCGGAACCTCCGGGCCTAGATAGCGTGCGCGTGGGCCCATGTCGCGGTGCGTCAGCTTGAACCATGCCCGGGCGAACGCATCCGCGAACTGGTCCGGGTTCTCCATGAAGCGCCGCGAGATCTTCTCGTACTCCGGGTCGAAGCGCAGCGAGAGGTCCGTTGTCAGCATGGCAGGTGCATGCCGCCTGGTCGGGTCGTGTGCATCCGGAACGGTGCCGGCGCCAGCGCCGTCCCTGGGCGTCCACTGGTGCGCGCCGGCCGGGCTCTTCGTCAGTTCCCATTCGAAGCCGAACAGATTCTCGAAGTAGCTGTTGCTCCACTTCGTGGGCGTCGTGGACCACGTGACTTCCAGGCCGCTGGTGATCGCATCAGCGCCATATCCCGTGCCGAAGCCGCTGCTCCAGCCCATGCCCTGAGACTCGATGCCACACGCCTCGGGCTCCACGCCAACGTGGGAACCCGGCGCGGCGCCGTGGGTCTTGCCGAACGTGTGGCCGCCCGCGATGAGCGCCACCGTCTCCTCGTCGTTCATCGCCATGCGGGCGAAGGTCTCGCGGATATCCCTCGCCGCGGCGACCGGGTCGGGATTGCCGTTCGGGCCTTCCGGGTTCACATAGATCAGGCCCATCTGCACCGCCCCGAGCGGCTTCTCGAGGTCCCGCTCTCCGGTATAGCGCTTGTCCTCCAGCCAGACTTTCTCGCTGCCCCAGGAGACGTCGAGATCCGGCTCCCATACGTCCTCGCGACCGCCGCCGAAACCGACGGTTTTGAATCCCATCGTTTCCAGAGCGACGTTGCCCACGAGGATCATCAGATCGGCCCAGGAAATCTTCCGGCCGTACTTCTGCTTGATCGGCCAGAGCAGGCGGCGCGCCTTGTCGAGGCTGACGTTGTCGGGCCAGCTGTTGAGAGGCGCGAAGCGCTGCTGGCCCCTGCCGCCGCCGCCACGGCCGTCACCGACGCGGTACGTGCCGGCGCTGTGCCACGCCAGGCGAATGAACAGGCCGCCGTAGTGACCGAAGTCCGCCGGCCACCAGTCCTGCGAGTCCGTCATCAGCGCGGCGAGATCCTTCTTCACGGCCGCCAGGTCGAGGCTCGCGAACTCCTTCGCGTAGTTGAAGTCCTGGCCCATCGGATTGGATCTGGACGAATGCTGGTGAAGGAGGTCCAGCCGCAGCCTGTTCGGCCACCAATCCTGGTTCGACGTGCCGCTGCCAGCGGCGTGAGGGAACGGGCACTTGGTTGGTTCTGTCATGGGAGGTCTCCTCTCAGGTCTTTGCGGGTCGCCACGCAACGACGCAGACTCTTGTCTGTCTGGGTCTCGGCGTCAAGTCCCGGTCTGTGGTCTCCGTGCCTCCGTGCTCTCTGTATGGCCACGCCATAGGAACCGCATTCCGAGCTGGGTTTGACTTGCTGAAGCGCCGGGCCTAGAGCCGGCGCCAAACGAAGCGATCCGTCGCGAATGACGTGCGTGGCCTGCTGCCACGGCAATCCGCGAATCGGGCACTTCGAGGTCCCCTGAGAATCGACCTCCGGAGGTGGACCATGAACGGAACCGAAAGGATGCCGCGGGTCCTGTGCGCCGTCGCGCTCGTCGCGGCGCTGGTGTGCGTCGCGCCTGGCGGCGCCGTGTCGTCCGATCCGCGCCGTGGCCCGGCACCCCGGGGGTGCTGCGACGTGACCGGGACGTTCGACCTCACGTTCACCGTGAAGCTCGACCCGGCCAATCACCATGCGGTCATCCAGTTGCGGGACGGCCGTATCGTCATCGTCCGCCTGTCGGACGGCACCTACCAGCTCACGGGAAACCGTTCGGCGACAATCCGCGCTACGGCCCCGTCCGCCTCGACGACCGACTGTGGATTCCCGCTTCCTGGCGGGAGCGGCACGGTGGCCGGCTTCGGGCCCAGTGTGTTCCCCGGCGTCGGCACGGGACGGTTC
>JBKKBS010000231.1:0-3347 GCA_046713815.1 Tepidiformaceae bacterium | reverse complement strand
GTTCATTTATCTCCCGAGGAGGAGGCGGAACTGCTGGAGGCCATATCCGAGGCAGACCGCGGAGAGACAATCTCCGCCGAGGAGCTTTTCGCACGGCTGGAACGAATCGCCAAGCGGTGACGCTGCGTCTTCGAATCACTGCCCGAGCGGCAGCTGAGATCGAACGTGCTGACACATGGTGGCGAGAGAACAGACTGGCTGCTCCGAACGCGCTCCGCGAAGACTTCAAGGCCGCGTTGAACCTCTTGCCACAGAAGCCAGGCGTTGGTGTCAAAGTCGCTGGCAGCCGTCTGTCTGGTACGCGCTGACTCCACCTTGGACGCATCCGCTATTTCGTCTTCTACCGCGTGAAAAGTGAAGAGCTCATCGTCGGTCTGGCATTCCAACCGCGGGCGCGGTCCAAGTATCCGACGTGGTAACGCTCAACCGAGAGCTCAACCGGACGGGCCGATATACGGCTTCAACTTGGCGAGCATTGGCGCGGCCCGCCGGTTCGCTGATACGTTGGGCGTCACGCGGCTCGGTCGTACACTCTCGTCATGCACATGAACCCGCAACCTTTGATCGCGGTCCGCGACGTGGAAGCCAGCAGTCGGTGGTATCAGGCGGTACTCGGCCTGCAAAGCGGCCACGGAGGCCCCGAGTACGAGCAATTGCTGTCCGCCGATCGGATGGTGATGCAACTTCACCATTGGGATGCTCACGAGCATCCGTACCTCGGACGGCCGGAGATCAAGCCCTACGGGAATGGCGTCGTCATCTGGTTTCAGTCCGACCGCGTCGGCGATGCATTCAATCGCGCGGTGGACTCCGGCGCAACAATTCTTGAGCCGCTCAAAGTCAATCCAAACGCGAACCATCGCGAGTTCTGGCTTCGCGATCCAGACGGATACGTCGTCGTTGTGGCCGGTATCCGTGGCGATCTCGGTACTTCGAGCAACGAATGACGCGCAACCCGGCGTTCGAGCGGACCCGCCGGCAAGCGGCTTCTTCGTCGAGCAGTTGTGGCGGCGGGCCGCTCAACTTGGACGTTTAGGCGTCACCTCCGCCACTTTCCCAGTCGCACGGCCAATGCTTACCTTCGCACCACGCGCTCGACTGTTGATCGCCGCCACACTACTCTCCTGCCTCAGCACATCATGTTCTACGGGACGCGTTCAAATGACCAAAGTCGCTCTCACCAGAGACTCCGTATTTCAGTTCTTGAACCAGTTCGAGGCGTTCGCCGAGAAAGAGAACTTCGATCTCATTCAGGACATGGTCCATGACAGCGCGTTCTTTCGCTTCAATGACGGAGAGTTTGTCGGTAAGCAAGCCGTACGAGGCGCGTTCGAGAAGACCTGGAAAGGCAGCGCTAACGTCAAGAAGGAACGCTTCTACCTCACCGACATTCAGGTGCTCACAGTGGACGCAACCAGCGCCACGGCCACGTATACATACAACTGGGAAGGTTTGAATGATGGACGGCCCTTCCGCATTCAAGGAAGAGGAACTCGAGTCCTCATCGTCGAGAACGGACGGCTGCAGATCATCAATGAACACCTTAGCCGGTACCCCAAGCAGTGACGCCTAACCCCTCCATCGAGCGGACATCCTCCAGCACGCTTCGCCTGCCTACGGCTGCCGCTCAGGTCGAACGTGGGGCGTCTTAAGCCGCGCCACGATGCAACTCATACGCCCCACTCGCGAGCATCTCTCCAGCTACATCGCTGCTCTCGAGCGAGGCTGGTCGGCCGACAACATTCGTGGAGCTACCGCGGCTCGCGAGGAACTCGACCAGATAAATGATGAAACCGAAGCTTTCCTCACCAGTCTGGAGGATCTGGAAGCGGAGGGCCCGCCGGGGAAGCTGCCGGATGGGTCCGTCGCGTCGAGAATTCCGGGCTTTCGTCGCTGGCTTTGGGATGGCGAGTTTGCCGGAAGCATCGGCTTCAGGTGGCAGCCGGGAACAACGGCTCTGCCACCCCATTGCCTCGGTCACATCGGATACGCGGTCGTTCCTTGGAAGCAGGGCAAAGGTTACGCTACGATTGCGCTGGGGCTCATGCTGCTGGAGGCAAGGTCTGTGAGGCTGCCGTACATTGAGATCACCACAGACCCCGAGAACATCGCGTCGCAGCGTGTCGTTGAGGCAAACGGTGGCAAACTCGTGGAGCGCTTTGTCAAGCCGCCACAGTTTGGGAGCAAGCCTGGTTTACGGTATCGCATCGCCCTCGAATGAAGACGCCCAATCGGCGTTAGCGCGGACCCGCCGGTTCGCAGCTTCTGCTTCCGAGCGGCTGTGGTGCGGGCCGCTCATCTTAGACGTTGTTAGCCGCCATTGAAGACCATGATCGCAATACGACTCTTCTGAAGAATTGACCCTGACCTCTTTTTCTCACCGGCAAGGAGGGTCGATGGACCGGGAAACGAAAACCGCCAAGGACAGGGCCGGTGCGAAGACACCTGCCGCCCACCGGACGCGCCCGCTTGCAGCCACAGACGACCGCTCCGTCGAGCAGCGGCTGGCGGACGCGGTGGCGCAGCAGGCGGCAACGAGCGAGATCATGCGTGTGATGTCCGCATCGCCGACCAACGTTCAGCCCGTGCTGGACGCGGTCGCCCGGCGAGCCGCCCTTCTGTGCCGAGCGCCGTTCGCACGCATGCTCATCGTCGAGGGGAGCCTGCTGCACTCGCTTGCCCACTATTCGGCTGACGGCGAAGCCCCCGGTCCCGTGCACGCCGTGCCGTTGCAGCGGACCTCCATTTCCGGCCGCGCCACGCTCGACCGCGCACCGGTCCATCACGCCGACGTCGTGCCCTTGCTCGACAGCGAATACCCGGCGGCTCGCGCGAACGCAATGGCCGACGGATTTCGCGCCGTGCTGGCGGTGCCGCTGATGCACAAAGGCGACGCGCACGGCGCCATCTTCCTCTGGCGCCGCGAGGCCGGGTTGTTCGCCCCAGACCAGGTTGCCCTCGTCGAGACATTTGCCACACAGGCCGCGATCGCCATCGAGAACGTGCGCCTGTTCCATGCCACGCAGGAAGCGCTCGAGCAGCAGACGGCCACCAGCGAAATCCTGCGCGTGATGAGCCGGTCGCAGACAGATGTGCAGCCGGTGTTCGAGACCATCGCGGTCAATGCGCTGCGGCTCTGCGACGCCCAGTTCAGCGCCATCTACCGATTCGACGGCGAATTCATCCACGTTGCCGCGCATCACAACCTGAATCCCGAAGGCGCTCCGGCGTTCTTCAACGCCTTTCCCTCGCGCCCGGGTCGGGGCGGCGCCACGCATCGGGCCATTCTGACCGGCCGAGTCGTCCAGTTCGCCGACGTCCTCGCGGATCCCGAGTACGAGTACCAC
>JBKKBS010000230.1:0-2711 GCA_046713815.1 Tepidiformaceae bacterium | reverse complement strand
GAACGGCTCATCGATCATCTTCATGATCGGCTGCGGCCACATAGAGGATGGCCGTTGGAACTTCTCGTGTTTCGTGGCCGAGAGCCTCTCGGACGCGGCCGAAGGGGACATCATCGACGCGTGGTTTGCGCACATGGACTCCGTCACGGAACGCCTGGCAGCGGGAGCGATGCCCCTCGTCTTTCATTGGTCGCGTGCGGAGGAACAGATCTTCGGCACCCAGTGGAACAGCGCGATGGATCGCCACCCGGACAAGACGTGGGGGCAGCCCAATTGGTTCGACTTCCTCAGCCGGGTGATGCGGCAGGAGCCGGTCGTGGTGCGCGGTGCCATGGGCTTCGGGCTGAAGCCCGTGGCGCGGGCGATGAAGGCCCACGGGCTCATTGACACGACGTGGGGCGAGTCTGTCGTAGACGGAATGGGTGCGATGGTCGGTGCGTGGCGCTGCGCCGAGCAGGCGCGCAAGGCCGACCGCACGCTCGCGGAGATCCCGCTGATGGCCGAAATCCGCGCCTACAACGAGGTCGACTGCAAGGTGATGATGGAGATCGTGCGCTTTCTGCGGGAGCGGTGCGTTTAGCCTCCGCGCGCAACGGCGGCGTTGCGGCGGGCGAGTATCGCACCAGTCTCATCCGCGCCGAGACGTACACGCTCGGTCCACTCAACCGGCTCACGGGCGTGACGTATGCTGACACCCCGTGCAGACCTACACTTACGACGCCAACGGCAACCGCCTCACGAAGACACAGGGTGGCACGGCCACGACTTACACCAACAACAACGGCGACCAGCTCACCTCAGACGGCACGAGCACCTACAGCCACGATCTGAACGGTAACCTCACGGCCCGAGGCACCGACACCTTCGCCTGGGACCACGCGAGCCGCATGACCGTCGGCGGGACGGCTGCGACGTATGCGTACGACGGCGCGGACACGCGCGTCTCGAAGTCGGTGTCCGGCACGCCCACGACCTACCTCTGGCACCGCGAGTCCGGACTCGCATTCCTCGTCGACGACGGCTCCGATGCCTACCTCCACGCCGGTGGACTCATCGGCGAGGTCGCGGGCAGCAGCCGCGAAGAACTCCTCGGCGACGGTCTTGGCTCCGTCCGGGGCGTCAGGGGGAGCACCGGTACACTCGCCGGCACCCGCGACTTCGATGCGTTCGGCGCTCCCCGGACAACGACCGGCGCCACGTCCAACTTCGCCTTCACGGGCGAGCAGCTCGATGCCGAGACCGGCTTCGAGTACCGCCGTGCCCGCTACTACGACCCCACCCTCGGCCGCTTCACATCCGCCGACACGGTCATCCCCAACGCGCCCGGCACCCGGGGCTGGAACCTCTACGCCTACGTCGCCGGTAACCCGACGACCTGGACCGACCCGACGGGTCATCTCGTGGAGCGGCCCGCGCTCGACCAAGTTGTGATTGGTGCCACTACGGCCACCGCTGGACGCATCATCTGGCATGTTGTGATTACGAGAATGGTTCAAAACGCGATCGAGATTATAGTGTGCTATCTGACCGGGCCGTGTCGGCAGGTTGCGGAAACCATCACGAAGAGCCGGACTAAGCCGAATGAAGATGACGACGACCAGGACGTGTGTCACAAGGCGGCGCGGCGCGCATTCTGGACCATGTCTACGGCGCAGAAGAACGCAGCACGCCACGGAGAGGATTCGGATAGCGTTATAAAAGGCAGCGGAGGGATCAAAACGTCGCGATGGAACGGTCTGTATAAGAAAGACGGGGACCCGCCAGGTATACAGGCACTCTTGAAGCAACAGCCGATTGCGAATGCTGTCAAGACGGCGAGCAATGCATTCTCGATGAAGGCTGGCATTCCGCCATACTGCGAAGCGACGCTGCCCATCCCGCCTGGGATGAGCGGCACGACTCAATCCGACAACGCGGCAACGATGATGGTGGTTCGCATATTTCCCAACGGAGAGATCAGATCGGCGTACCCAAGATGAACAACGTCGTGGCAATCTCGCTCTCCCCGGTCCCAACCGAATCCTGGGAAGAGTTCCTTGCCGAACCGCTACAGAGACTTCGGGGCGATAATGGACTCGGCTTTGCACAGGAGTGGTCGCTCTGGGCGGAGATCTGCATCGTCGTCGACGGCCACGACCTTCTGGAATCGCACCCCGCCGTGTGCAGTCTTTTCGCGATTGTGACAAACCTGCCTGGTGCCGTAGAGAGAGCGGAACGCACCGGAACCAGCGAGTGGCTGGTGGGGCATGAAGGGCCGACCGCTTCGCTCGCGCTCTCGAACGACCGGACCGAGGTGGCAGTCACGATTTCGGGGTATGACCCATCATCGCCGAGCGTCGAGGCGGTGATCCCGTGGCGAAGCTGGGTACGAGCATCGCGATTGGTCGTCGGCCAAGCTCGATCGGTTCTCAAGGCTCAAGTGACCGGAGAACACGCGGTGATCATGGAGGAGTGGATGAACCGCTGGTGCCCATGGTGGTCTGACCCCTTGTTGGAGGAGGTTGGTCAGCCGTGAGTGCGAGAGCTGCGTCTCCCCCGATCGCGGGCTGCGCCCAACGGCGTGACCAGCGCCTACGCCTATGACGCTGCCAGCCGTAACACGTCCATCAACCACACGGGGCCGAGCGGTACGCTCCTCGCCTTCGCCTACGACGCGCACCGCAAGCGCACGTCGGTGACTAAGAACGGCGGCCTACGGGTACGGTGCGCGT
>JBKKBS010000229.1:0-6093 GCA_046713815.1 Tepidiformaceae bacterium | reverse complement strand
GTGCGCTGACGGGTATGCGGGTGTTGGAGCTGGGGACGGGCGTGGGCCCGTCCTACTGCGGCAAGCTCCTCTCCGGCCTCGACGCGGACGTGATCAAGCTCGAGCCACCCGCCGGCGACCCGCTGCGCGACGAAGGCCCGTTTCCCGGGGACGAACCGCATGCGGAGAAGTCGGGCCTGTTCCTCCATCTCAACACAAGCAAGCGCAGCGTTTCCGCGGAGGACAACGCTTTGCGGGACAGGCTCCTCGGGAGCGCGGACGTCGTCATTCTCAGCGGCCCGCCCAGCGAGCTAGCCGCGACTCGCCTCGTCCCGGCTGAACTGCGCCGGTTCTTCCCGCGCCTCGTCGTCACCTGTATCAGCACATTCGGGCAAAGCGGCCCATACGCGGACTACCTTGGCGGCGAACTCGTCGCCTACGCCCTCGGCGGGTACATGCTGCTCACCGGACCGCCCGACCGGCCGCCGATAAAGTCCTATGGGCGCCTGGTGGAGTACCAATCCGGGGCGCAGGCGGCGCTCGGCACGCTCGCGGCGTTGCGGTCACGTGAGTTCACGGGCGCGGGGCAGGTGGTCGACGTCTCGGCGATGGAGGCGGCAACGTTCATGATTGGCGGCGTCCAACAGGGCGCGCATTTCCATGGGCGCATCGTCCGCCGCGCTGGCACCCGGCTCCTCGGCGTCCCAGCCGAGCAACCGTATCCCTCGACCATCCGCCCCTGTCGCGATGGGCACGTCCACTGCCACTCCAACAACCGCCACTACGATCTCCTCGGCACGCTCATCGGCAGCGAGCGCCTGCTCGCCCCGGACCTGCTTGCGCGCATGACCGCTCACGCCGATGAGATAGACGCCATCCTCGACGGGTGGCTCGCCGACAAGGATCGCGAAGAAGTTGTGCGCATGGCACAGGAGATGCGCCTCCCCTTCACCGAGGTCCGCACACCTGCGGAGGTACTCGATGACCCTCACCTGCGCGAGCGCGGCGCGTTCGTCTCGCTCCGCCATCCCGCGGTCGTGGGACGCGTGCGGCAGCCAGCGATGCCGATGCGCATGTCGGCGACGCCGCCCAAACTGATGCGGTCACCGATGCTCGGGGAGCACGACGGCGAGGGGTGGCGACCTGTCGCCCCGCGAGCCCCACGTTCACACCCGCCAGGCCCGAAACCCCTCACGGGCGTCCGCGTGGCCGACTTCACCAACGCCGTCGCCGGGCCGATCGCGTCCTCCATTCTCGCCGACCTCGGCGCGGACGTGATCAAGGTGGAAGGGCCGAGCGCGCGTCACCGCAACGCCGCCGGACTTGCGCCCCTGGCCGAAGGCGGCGAGGACATCCCCTGGGACCGTGTCGCCTTCTTCAACGAACTCAACCACGGCAAGCGCGGAGTCACGCTGGACGTCACGAAAGAGCGCGGCCGCGACCTCTTCCTCCGGCTCGTGGCGAAGTCAGACGTCGTCGTCCAAAACTTCTCCCCCCGCGCGCTCGACAACATGCGCCTCGGCTACGACGACATCAGTGCGGCCAACCCGGCCATCGTGATGGTCTCGATGCCCGCGTTCGGCCTCAGCGGTCCGTACCGCGACCGCGCGTCATATGGCCCCGGCATCGACGCCATGAGTGGCCTTGCGCACCTGACGGGCTACGCCGACGGGGCGCCGATGAAGCCGGGCAACTTCTTCTGCGACCAGCAAGCGGGCGTTTTAGCGGCTTATTCGTGCTTGGCCGCACTCCGCCACCGCGACCTCACCGGCGAAGGCCAACACGTCGAGCTCGCGATGATCGAGGGCGAATTGCAGATCCTCGCCGACGCCTACGTGGACTACGAGTGGAATCCTTCCGCGGAAGGAGGGCGCCTCCGCTCGGGGAACGACCTCGGCACACGCGCGCCTCACGACGCCTATCGCTGCGCCGGAGATGACGCCTGGGTAGCGATCGCCGTCGAGACGGACGACCAGTGGGCCGCGCTAGCTCGCACGGTCGGGCGGCCGGAACTCGCCAGCGATCCCCGCTTCGCTCTCGAAACAAGTCGCTACGGAAACCGGCACGAACTTCGTCCCATCATCGAAGCGTGGACGAGCGAGCGCAGCCACTACGAGGCGCAGTCGGGGTTGCAGGCCGCGGGCGTGCCAGCGGGCGCGGCGCTCAACTGCCTCGAACTGCTGTCCGACCCACACATCGTCGCGCGCGGCGGGTTCGAATTCATCCAGCTCCCCAACTCTGGGCTGACGCCGTACCCGCGCGTCGCGTTCACATTAAGCGAGACGCCCGTGCCGATCATGGGTGCCGGACCTGCCTTCGGAGGCGCCAACCACGCTGTCTTCGGAGACATCCTCGGCCTAACCACAACGGAAATCGAAGCGCTGGAACGCGACGGCATCTCGCCAAGCGTCCCGGCAGGAGGTCATTAGCGATGTCCGACGTCATCCAGGTCACAGTCGACGGCAACGTGCGCACGGTCACGCTCAACCGCCCGGAGAAGCGTAATGCCCTCAACGGCGAGATGCTCGACGGCCTCCACGCCGCCTTCGAGGGGCCGCCCGTGGACGGCGAGCGCGTCACGGTCATCCGCGCGAACGGGCCGTCGTTCTGCGCCGGCCTAGACTTGCGCGAACGCCTTGGCAACGCTCCCATCGGCGGCGCCAGCCCGATCGAGGCGGTGCTGCACGCGATCGAGCACTACCCGCTGCCAGTCGTCGCAGTCGTACAGGGCGACGCAATCGCCGGGGGAAACGAGCTCGCGTTGCACTGCGACTTCGTCGTCGCCTCCACCGACGCGCGCTTCGGCATGTCGCTCGCCCAGATCGGCCTCGCGCCGACGTGGTTCCTCGCCAAGAAGCTGCTCGAAGTGGCCGGCCCAGTGGCCACGCGCGAAGTCCTGTTACTCGGCGACCCGGTGCCCGCCGCACGCATGCACGAGTTGAACATCATCGCGCGCGCCGTGCCGCCGGCGGAACTCAATGCCGCCGCGCAGACGATCATCGACCGACTCGCCGCCAACGCGCCGCTCTCCCTGCGCGCGATGAAGGCGCTCCTCGTGCGCGAGATGCAGTTCCGCGACGGCATCGCTCACGACGACGTGGATGCGCTCGTGGACGCCGCCCGCGCCAGCGCCGACGCCCGCGAAGGCATCGCCGCCCGCCTCGAAAAGCGCCAGCCGCGCTTCAATGGCCAGTAGTCTCCGCCCCTAAACCGTCGCTTCACGCAATCCCAGGAGACTGTACGTGGGCACCGACCGCGACAGCCCCTTGAACTCCATCACCCCTAGAGGCTCGGCGTTCACCCATTCTTCGACCATATTGAAAATCCGCTGTTCGACGAGAATCTGTCCCCCAACCGCCGCCGCGCAGAGCCGCGACGAGAGGTTCGCGACAGTGCCAATGGCGGTGTACTCGAAGCGCCCCTCGAAGCCGATGCGCCCGCAGGTCGCGTAGCCGATGGCGATGCCCACACCCAACTCGAGTTCGTGGCCCCGCCGTTTCCACGCGGCCGAGAGGTCGCGCAGCTCGTCGCGCATGCGCACGGCCAGGCGGACAGCGCGCCACGCCGGCTCCTCGCAGGGGAGGGGGTCGTTGAACACCACCATCATCCCGTCGCCTGTGAAGTGGGCGAGCGTGCCTTCGAACTCGAAGATGAGCGGCCCGACGGCATTGTGGTACTCACGCAGCACCGCGCTCACGTCCTCTGGCTCGGCCGTCTCGGCGAAGGAGGTGAAGCCACGCAGGTCGCAGAAGAGAACGGTGATCTCTCGCCGATGGCTCTCCAGCGCCGCCTCGCCGCCAGACGCGATGATCTGAGCGATCTGAGGCGCGAGGAATCCCTCCAGCCGCCGCAGCCGCTCCACCTCCCGCACCTTCTCGTCGACGCGCTGCTCCAGGAGGCTGTTCCATTCGCGCAGCTCCTGCGCTTGATGGGCGACGGTCGCGAAGAGTTCCTTCTCCTGGTCGCGCAGCCGTTTCTTCTCGATGCAGGCGCCAAATCGTGCGCGAAGCAAGATCGGGTCGAACGGCTTCGGCAGATAGTCCTCCGCGCCCAACTCGATGCAGCGCACGACGCTCGCCATCTCGTCGATTCCGGAGATGACGATGAACGGGATTTCGCTCAACGCCGCATCCTCGTGCCGCGCCTGGAGGACCGCGTAGCCGTCCATGATCGGCATCTCGATGTCCATGAGGACGATGTCGATTGACTCGCTGGCAAGCAGATCGAGGCCCGCGCGGCCGTTTTCGGCCTGGAGCACGATATGCCCCTCGGCCTCAAGGCTCATGGTCAGCATCATGCGGTTAAGGGGGTCGTCGTCGACCACCAGCACGCGCGCCGCGTCCACCATCGGCTACTCCTCCAGCAGGGCGCGAACTTGTTCCCGCGCGGCTTCGCATTCTGCTTCCAGTTCGGCCACCGATCCATCCGAGACGTAGCCGAGCCGAGCGTTAGCCTCGATCTCCCGTGCCGTCTCCGACAACCGCATCGCGCCGAACGTGGCCGCGTTGGACTTGAGGGTGTGCGCGGCGCGCATGACATCGTCGATCTTGCCGGCGGCCACGGCGTCACGCAGTTGCGTGGCGAGCATGGGCGCACCGTCGAGGAACGCGGTCACGAGCCGCTCGAACGCGCGCGCGCCACCCGCGGCCGCCACCGTCCGCAGCCGCTGGACCGCCGTTAGATCGAGCGCACCGGATGCTGCAACGTTGGGACCGGACTCTCCGCCAGCTCTGCGCGGCGAGCGCGCGAGCGCGCTGGCTAACTCGTCGACGCGGATCGGCTTCGAGAGGTAGTCGTCCATGCCCGCCGCCAGGCAGGCCTCGCGGTCGCCGTGCATCGCGTTGGCGGTCATCGCGACGATGCGCGGGCGCTTGTCCCGCGGCCAGCGCGCGCAGATCGCGCGCGTTGCCTGCAATCCGTCCATCTCGGGCATCTGCACGTCCATGAGGACGATGTCGTAATGGCGCGTCGCCACCTGCTCGATCGCCTCCTGCCCGTTCGAAACCACGTCCGCACGGTAGCCCATCGACTCGAGCACGAGCAACGCGAGCTGCTGGTTGATGGCGTTGTCCTCGGCCAACAGGATGCGTAGCGGCATCCGTGCCGCCATCCCCGGATCGCCTCGACCCTTCCGCGCATCGGTGGGTTGGGGGACCAGGTCCCCGTCTTCCGCGAGCAGCGATGCCAGCAGGTCGAAGAGTTGCGACTGCTTCACGGGCTTCGTCAGCACGGACGCGAAGACGCCACCCGGGTCGTCCATCTCGCCCCGCGCCAGCGACGAGAACATCACGAGTGGCAGATCGGCCCGCAGTTCCCGGATGGCCGCGCCGAGCTCCTGGCCGTCCATCTCGGGCATGTGCATGTCGAGGATCGCGAGGTCGAACGGATCGCCCTGCCGCACCCAGGCGAGCGCTTCCAGCGGCGACGCGGTCGCGCGCGCGAGCATGCCCCACGATTCCGTCTGGAGCTGGAGGATCTGGCGGTTCGTCGCGTTGTCGTCGACGACGAGGATGCGCTTGCCCTCCAGGTGCGGCTGCGGACCACGCCGCTCGCGTCCGACCATCTCCGGCGCTTCGCTCGCACGGATCGTGAACGTGAACGTCGACCCCTCGCCTTCGGTGCTTGTCACGGACATGCCGCCCCCCATCAGCTCCGCCAGCCGCTTGCTCACCGCGAGGCCCAGGCCCGTACCTCCATAGCGCCGGGTCGTCGAGGAGTCGACCTGGCTGAACACCTCGAAGAGGCGGTCCATGCGGTCGGCGGGGATGCCGATGCCCGTATCCCGCACCGCGAACTGAATCTCGTGCAGGCCGCCCGTCGTGGAAAGGGGCGTCACGTTGAGCACGACCTCGCCCAGTTCCGTGAACTTGACCGCGTTGGCGAGCAGGTTCACGAGCGTCTGCCGCAACCGCGTGACGTCGCCGATGATGGCGGGCGGCACGGCGGGGTCGATGATGTAGGCGAGGTCGAGGGCTTTGCGCGCGGCGGGCTCGGACACGAGGTCGAAGGCCGTCTCCACGCACTCCCGCAGCGAGAAGGCGTGCTCCTCCATCTCCAGCCGCCCCGCGTCGATCTTGGAGAAGTCGAGGATGTCGTTGATCACGCCGAGGAGCG
>JBKKBS010000228.1:0-6618 GCA_046713815.1 Tepidiformaceae bacterium | reverse complement strand
GGCTTGGGGCGGATGGAGTATGCCGAGGCGACGGTGCGGTCGCGGGCGTTCTGGTTGTAGTCGATGAAGACGCCGTGACGCTCCTCCTTCCACCACTTCGTTGTCGCGAGAGCGGGCACACGCCGTTCCACTTCGCGGCCGAGGGCGAGGGCGCAACGGCGCACGTCCTGGAAGCCCCACTTCGGCTCGATGCGGACGTTCACATGGATGCCGCGCGAACCGGATGTCTTCGGGTAGCCCTCGTAGCCGAGGTCGTGCAGTATCTCGCCTACGACGACTGCTACCTGGCGTACCATCGCCCAGTCCGCCTCTGGCGTAGGGTCGAGATCGACGCGCAGCTCGTCCGGGTGGTCGACATCGTCGGCGCGGACGGCCCAGGGGTTGAGGTCGAGGCAGCCGGTGTTCGCAACCCAGGCGAGCGCAGCGCGCTCGTCGCAGACGCACTCGTCGGCGGTACGGCCGCTGGGGAAGGTGATGTGGGCGGTGCGCATCCAGGAGGGCAGGTTCGACGGCGCTCGTTTCTGGAAGAATGGCTCGGCGTCGGCGCCGTTGACGTAGCGCTTAAGCACCATCGGCCGTGCGCGCACCCCCCGAAGCGCACCGTCGGCCACCGCGAGGTAGTAGTTCACGACGTCCATCTTCGTGTGGCCGCGTTCCCGGAAGAACACCTTCTCGGGGTTGGTGATCTTGATCTTGCGGCCGTCGACATCGATCTCGACGAAGGGATCGGGCATGGAGCGACTCTAGCAGAAAAGATCGGAGAGCTTAGTCGTTCATGCTCAGTCGGCGCAGCCGTTCGACGAAGATGGCTTCGAGGCGGTCTGGGTAGGGCAGGGTGTGCGCGTTCGCGAGGTCCAATGCCAGCTCCCGGTAGACTTCGAGCAGCACTCCGGCCGCCCGGAACAGGTGTTCGAGTTCGAGCGGGCCAACCGTGGCCCGCAACCGCTCCAGGTGCTCGGCCGGAAGATCTCGCTCCACCTTGAAATAGGGTTCCTGTCCCACGCCGGGATCCGTAAAGTCATGCTTCAGTCGGGCCAGATTAACGCACATTCCCCGGAGCGCTTCCAGCTGGCCCTGCGCAAACCAGACCTGCCCGCGCGCGAGCGCTTTGACGAAGTGGCCGAATTCATGCCAGAACCAGTAGATCAGGCGACGAAGCTCCTCGACCTGCGTGTCCGGTCGGGGCTGGCGCCCGGTGAAGATGACACCGGCCAAGAGCCCGCGCCTGTCGAGCAGCACTCGGTATGGACCCCAGTGCATGCGCTCGAAGTCACCCTCCCGCCCGAGGGCGAGGTCGCACTCCGTCCCATCCGCAAAGATGGCGAAGGCGTGTCTCGACGAGCCGAAGTCCTCCAGGAAAAGCGGCTCGCCCAGCCGCCGGACGAATTCCGCTTTTCCCTCCGCGAACTCCGCATGCGTGCCGTCCGTGGTGATGATCCCAAGGTCCACGTCAGAGTGGAGGTCCGCCATTCCGCTGGCGTACGAGCCACCAAGAAACGCGGCCACTACGCGCTCGTCAGCCTGGCAGGCGGCGGTAAAGCGGTCGATCACGCCGTGGTGGGGCGGCGACGGCGAAAGTCCTTCGGCCATACAGCTCCAGCATACCGGAGAACTCCCGACCGCATTGACCCAGGTCAGCCGACGGCGGCGCCTTCGCGGACGCCGAGGGTGCCGGACGCGGCGAGGGCGTCAACCTCGGCGGAGGTTAGGCCGAGCTCCTGGCGGAGGACATCGGCGCTGTGCTCCCCGAGGAGCGGCGCGGGGATCATCTCGACCTCGGACGCGCTCATGTGGATCGGCGGCGCGAGCATCTCGACTTCGCCCACGGTCGGGTGCACGTACTTCTTGATCATGCCTCGGGCGGCGAGGTGCTTATCGTTGAAGATGTCGATGGTGTCGTAGGTGGCGCTGCACGGGACGCCGGCGGCGCCGAGCGTCTCCATCGCGTCGAACTTCGTACGCGAGCGCGTCCACTCCGCGATGTGCTCCCAGAGTTCGTCGCCGTTGGCGTGCCGATCCTTCGTCGTCACGAACTTCGGGTCGGCCGCCAGTTCCGGCATGCCGATAGTGGTGCAGAGGGCGTCGAACATGCGCTGCGTGACGACCATGATGTAGAGGTAGTCGTTCTGACCGCCTGGCGCGCAAGGGTAGAGGTCCGTGGGGACGACCGTGCGGTTGCCGCGGCGCGTGATCGGCTGGCCGCGCCATTGGCGCTGGCTGACAGACTCGCGCATGAAGTTGGCGATCGTCTCCTGCATCGCGATTTCGACCATCTGGCCTTCGCCCGTGCGAAGCTTCTGGACGTAGGCTGCGAGGATGCCCATGGCGGCGTGCATGCCGGAGCCGGTGTCGCCGAAGGTCGCGCCAGGACGCATCGGTGGCCCATCGGCGTTGCCGGTCACGCTGAAGGCCCCCCCCGCCGCCTGCGCGACCATGTCGAAGCATTTGAACTGGCTGTACGGCCCATAAGTCCCAAAGCCCTTGACCGTCGCGTAGATGACGCCGGGATGGACGGCCTTGAGGACGTCGTAGCCGATGTTCAGCTTCGAAACGGTCTCGAGAGCGAAGTTCTCGACAACCACATCGAACCTTGGCACGAGCTTGAGGAAGATGTCGCGCCCTGCGGGGCTGGCGAGGTCGAGCGCGAGGCTGCGCTTGTTGTGGTTGAAGCTGAGGAAGTAGAGCGAATCGTTCCCGCCGCCGGCGACGTTGCGGCCGGGGTCGCCGCGTCCAGGCGGCTCAAGCTTCACCACCTCGGCGCCGAACCAGGCGAGGTACTGGGTCGAGGTCGTACCCGCCTCGTACTGGGTGAGGTCGAGGACCTTCATGCCATCAAGCGCTGCCATGTGCCCCTCCGCGCTGTTGCTTACGACGCAGTCTACGCCGGTTCCCCTCACCCCCCAACCTCCGCGTTGCTTGCGCTCTCTGCGTCGTTGGTATGATGCCGCTCTTGCCTCTCGACCCAGCCTGGTGTCGAATCCACCAATGCCTATTCGCATCCTCGGCATCAACGGCAGCATTCGTCCTCGCAGTACGCCTGACCGCGCTCTGCGCTTCGCCTTCGCCGCGCTCGAAGCGCGGGGCGCCCAGTGTGAGGCGTTCGAAATCGGCGCCCTCCCGGTACTCGACGGACGCCCAGACACGGAGTACCCGGCCGCGGTTGGCGCCTTTCGCGCGGCCTGCGACGCAGCGGACGCCCTCCTCATCGCGGTCCCCGTCTACCACGGCGCCATTCCTGGCGGCCTGAAGAATGCGCTCGACTTCATCGACGCGCCGCATGTGGGCGGCAAACCGTTCGCGCTCATCGGTGTGGCTGGTGGCGATGCGGAACCCGGCGTGACCGACGCGGCCCGCGTCCTTCGCCACATCGGCGGCATCGCGGCCGTCCCGGACGTGGTCATTTCGCGCGCCAGCGAGCACTGGGGCCCCGGAGATGCGCCCGCGAACGAACGCGTGGCCCTCGCGATCACGAAGGTCGCGGAGGATCTGGTCGCGCTCTGCGAATTGCGGGCGGCCGGGAAGCTGCCCCAGCAGTAGCGATGGGACCCGGCGACGACCCGGCGGACGAGGCCTTCCAGTTCGCGACGGACCCGCGCACGCTGCACGCGTACTGTCCGCGCTGCGGCCTGCCGCTCGCCTTTGGCCGCCGGGGCGGGCGCGAGCACCCCTGGTGCACGAGCTGCGGATACATTCTCTACCGCAATCCCGCCGTCGGCGTGGCGGTCGTCGTACGCGACACTGACGGCGGGGTGCTCATGGGCCGTCGCGCCACCGGCAGATACGCCGGTCTCTGGTGCATCCCCTGCGGCTACGTCGAATGGGACGAAGACGTACGCGCCGCCGGCCGCCGCGAGTTCCGCGAGGAGACCGGCCTCGAAGTCACTATCGGCGAAGTGATCGCTGTCCATTCCAATTTCCACGACCGCGAGAAGCAGACCGTCGGCATCTGGTTCTCCGGTGAAGTAGTGGGCGGGGCGCTCGAACCTGACCCCGCGGAGCTAACCGACGTCGCCTACGTCGATCCTGCCACGCCCCCACCGCTGGCCTTTCCCACCGATGCCCTCGTCCTCGCGCAACTCGCAGCCGAAATTGCGGTCGGGGGGTGAGGGGCTCATCGCACGCGGAACAGCGCCCGCGGCGGCCAGTAGCGCCAGCGCACGCGCCCGCGGATCTCGTTCAACGGCACGCTGCCAAAGGTCTCACTTCCGGTGGACGCCGCGGGGTTATCGCCCGCCAACCAGAGGTCGCCGTGCAGGTCAACGCGCGCGACGCGCTTGACGATCTCCCGTTCCGGTGTCCGCGGATCGCGCGTGAGGACGATGTGGCCTCGCCTCGGCAATCGTCTGCGATGGGCCGCCCGGTCGACGATCACGAAGTCCCCCGGGTCGAGCGCCGGGAGCATGCTGTTGCCCGCGACCTCATAACGACTGAATCTTCGCCTGATTGCCGCGGCGAGCGTAGCCGCCGCGAACACGCCTAGCGCGAAGAATGCAACAGGGGCGGCGACTGAACGCGACCGCCCCCTCTGCTTGCTCATGCTGGTGGGTCCCCCTCGATCAGGGATTGGCGCGATAGAAGGGAACATCCGTGCGATTCTTCGTGGCCCAGAAGATGCCGTGAATCTCTTCGATCGCACCGAGCAGGGCCTCGCCGTTGGCCGGATCGCTCTCCGTCTTGTTCTTCGAGCAGAGCTTGGCCGCCTTCCAGAAGGTGTCGGCCAGCTTCGGATACTTCTCCAGGTGCTCGGGCTTGAAGTAGTCGGTCCAGAGGATGTTCAGGTCACGCTTGGCGAGATCGGCCTGCGACTCCTTGATGCCGATGAAGCGCGCGCGCGTGTTTTCGGTGGCCAGGGTGTTGTCGTCGGGCAGCGCCGCGAGCTTCTTCTCCATGGAGAGCACGGCTTCGGCGGCGATGCGGGCGGATGCGGGGTCGTAGACGCCGCAGGGGCCATCGCAGTGGGCGAAGGCGATACGTGATGGTCGAAGGATGCGGGCAAGGATGTTCATTCGCGGGAGTTCCCCTTTTCTGTCGGTCGTAATGACGCGGGAGAAAAGTATAGCCCGCTGCGTCCACGGCCATCCACCGCCGCCGATCACCGTGCAGGGGCGTATGATGGCGTGCATGACCACCGAATCCCCCGCCGCCGAACCCGTAATCGTAGAGTCCGGCATCTTCGATGTCATCGGCACGCAACGCGCCATGCGCCGCCTGAAGCCCGACCCCGTGCCAGAGGCGTACATCAAGAAGCTCATCTGGGCGGCAACGCGCGCGCCCAGTGGTGGCAACACCCAGCCCTGGCGCTTCCTCGTCGTGACCGACGCGGACAAGCGCAAGCGTCTCCATGAACTCTATCTCGACGGCTGGAACCGCTACGTCAAGGCGGGCTACGGCAACCGCGCCCCTGCCGCCTCCCCCGAGGCCGAGGCCGCCCAGGAGCGCACCCTGAAGAGCGCGCAGTACCTCGCCGACCACCTGCATGAGGTGCCCGTCCACATCATCCCCTGCACCTGGAAACTCGAGGTGAACACCGGCATTGCCTCGGGCTCGAGCATCTACCCGGCCATCCAGAACCTCATGCTCGCGGCCCGCGCCCTCGGTCTCGGCACCGCCCTCACGACTATCCACCGCTGGAACGAGGACGGCGTCAAGGAGCTGCTCGGCATCCCCGAGAACGCGGAGACGGCCGCACTTATCCCCGTCGGCTGGCCCAGGGGCAAGTTCGGCGAAGGCCCCCGACTCCCCGTGGAAGCGGTAACCTATTGGGATCAATGGGGAGCTAAAAAAGCATGACCGAAGAACGCAAGCTCGAAATCGCCATCACCTATTGCGTGCCCTGAAACTACACCGCACGCGCCGCGTGGACGGCGCAAGAGTTGCTGACGACGTACGCCGAGTGGACGAAGAGCCTCACCCTCATCCCGGGGAGTGGCGGCCAGTTCGAGGTCGTGCTTAACGGTGACCTGATCTTCTCGAAGAAACAGGAAGGCCGCTACCCCGAGATCAAGGAGCTGAAGGACGCGATCAACCGCGTTCTCGCATGACGGGGCGAGACGTACAAGCGCCAAGTTGAATGATGTCTCGCTTGCGCGGCGGGGGGCGTCCTCGCCAGCGGACCGCTCTAAAAGGGCATCGCACCGCTGGCCCTGGTGTTAGCCTTGCTCGGATGACCCGCATCGTGGTGCTCGGCAGCCTCATGCAGGACCTTGTCGTGCGCGCGCCGCGCTTGCCCCGCGAAGGCGAGACACTCTTCGGCCACTCCTTCGCCATGTCCGTTGGCGGCAAGGGTGGCAACCAGGCGATCGCCGCCGCCCGCCTGGGCGCCGAGCGCGTGACGATGATCGGCCGCGTTGGTGACGACGCCTTCGCGGACACCATCCTCGACGCACTTCGCCAGGAGAACCTGAACCTTGCCCATGTAGTGCGCGATGGCGTCAGCGGCACTGGCGTAGCTATCCCCATCGTCCTGGACAACGGCTCCAACAGCATTCTCTCGGTCCCCCGCGCGAACCTCGCGATGACTGTCGCGCAGGTTGGGGCGGCGCGCGACGAGATCACCGCCGCCGGCATGCTCTTGCTGCAACTGGAAGTCTCGGCCCAGGGAAACGTCGCAGCCGCGGC
>JBKKBS010000227.1:0-5892 GCA_046713815.1 Tepidiformaceae bacterium | reverse complement strand
GCAGATGACGCAGGCGACCGCGCCGACTGGTTTCGCACGCGCAATCTGCCAGAGCGCCTCTGTCCGGCCGCGCCGGCGCCGCAGCTCGGGGACGATCAAGACCGGCGTCGCAGCTGAAGACGTTGCCATTATGTGTACCTTATCCGTGGATCGAACCACGCGTAGCTAAGATCGACGACGAGGTTGAGCATCACGAGGACCACCGCGAAGAAGAGGACGAGACCCTGGACTTGCGGATAGTCCTTGATGAGGACGGCACCCAGGGTCAGGTTGCCGAGCCCCGGCAGACTGAAGATGCTTTCGAGGACCACGGTTCCCCCAAACAGCACACCGACCTGGAGCCCGAAGAGCGTGACCACGGGGATCATGGCGTTCTTAAGCGCGTGCCTGACTACGACCACGCGGCTGTTCAGGCCCTTCGCCCGGGCCGTGCGGATGTAGTCCTGCCGGAGCACTTCGAGCATCGCCGAACGCGTGATCCGCGCAAGGCTGGCGCTCAACGCCAGCCCGAGTGCGAAGGCCGGCAGGTAGAGTTGCTCGAGGTTTTTGAGGGGATTATCCCAGATATCCACGTACCCCGGTGGCGGGCTGTAGCCCCACCATTTCGCCGGGAAAATGATGAGCATGGTGCCCAGCCAGAACGAGGGGATGCTGAGCCACCCGATCGTCGTGAAGCGCAGCAGGTAATCGAGCAGGCCGTCCTGTTTCACGGCGGAGATCACGCCGATCGGGATGGCAATGGCGAGCGCAAATAGTGTGGAGAGAAGTGTGAGCTCAAGCGTCAGCGGGATGCGCGTCGCTATCTCCCCCCAGACATCGCGCTTACTAATCAAGGTGGTGCCCCAGTCGCCGGTGAAGATACCGCCCATGTACGTGAGGTACTGCGTCACGAGCGGCTCGTCGAGGCCAAGCTCCTCGCGGATAGGCGCACATTGGGATGGATCGACGTCCGGCGCCGCGAGGACGATGGAGCAGACATCGCCGGGGATAAGGCGAACGGCCGAAAAGACGATGATACTGATCACGAAGACCACCGCGACCGAGAAGAGCAGGCGCTTGACGATATACTGGGTCACGGTGGGCCTTTGGCCGGAGATGGTGCAGCAGCGATGGCTCGCAGGTCGGACAATTCTGGTCGGCTGCCGGTTCGCGGTCAAGAAGTGGACGTTTACTTAACGTGTGAGTCATTACCTTCGCCCGTTTGGCCCTTATGCGTCGCCCGCTTTCCGCTTCAAACGTTGAAGAGGATATTGATCACGTCGCCGTCCTGGACCATGTATTGCTTGCCCTCCGTGCGGAGGAGCCCCCGCTTCTTCGCTTCCGCCTCGCTCCCCGCCGCTATCAGGTCATCGAACTTCATGACTTCCGCGCGGATGAACCCGCGCTGTAGATCGCTGTGGATCTTGCCCGCCGCCACGGGCGCCACGGCCCCCGCTTTCACCGTCCACGCCCGGCATTCGTCGGGGCCGGCGGTGAGGAAGCTGATGAGGCCGAGGAGGGCATAGCTCATGCGGATAGCGCCCGCCATGCCGCTCTCCGTCACGCCCGCGGATTCACGGAACTCCGTCGCTTCTTCTTCTCCAAGTTCGTTCAGCTCCATCTCGAATTTCCCGCAGAAGACGGCCACTTCGCGGTCCGTCGCCCGGTACCTGACCCGGTACTCTTCCTCCAGATCCGTGCGCCGGGGCAGGTCTTCCTCGCCGATGTTGATGACGACGAGGAGGGGGCTCGCGGTCAGGAACTGCGAGCCTTCAAGCAGCCTCCACTCTTCTCCGCTGACGGCCTGTTCGCGAATGGGCCGCTCCGCCTCGAGGCCGGACTTCAGGCGAAGCAAGACGTCCCGCACATGCAGCAGCGATTCGCGCTCTCCCGCCTTCATCGAGCGCAACTCGGACTCCATGCGTTGCAGCCGTCGCTCGATCGACGCGAGGTCCGCGAATGCGAGTTCCAGGTCCATGGTCGCGATGTCGCGGTCGGGGTCGAGGCTCACGTCCGGGTGCGGCACCGTCTCCTCCGCGAACCGGCGCACGACGTGGATGAGCGCGTCCATGCGCGCGAGGTCGTTAATGAACTTCCCCGCAGGCCCTTCGCCCTTGCCGAACGACTCACCCGCCGCTGGAAAGTCGACGTACTGGATCGTGGCGTAGGTCGTCTTCTTCGGTTTGTAGAGTTCCGCGAGCCGATCCACGCGCGCATCCGGGACATGGACGACGCCCACGTTCGGCTGGCTGCCGGAGCTGTAGGCGCCGACCTGCGCGGCGCCGCGCGTGACCGCGTTAAAGACGGTGGTCTTGCCCGACCGTGCGAGGCCAATGATGCCGAGCTGCATCACCCGAGAGTAGCGGGGCGGCCCGCTTCGGGCACCTGCATGGGGAGATCGCTCGAGTGCCGGTGCCTGCTTGCGTATCAGGCTGGCAGGACGGCCTCGTGTGACCTGGACAACGCTGGGCGAGCAACCCGCTGCTCGCCGCCGAAAGGCGCAACCGTATAACGGATTTGGGGCATTTCCCCTCGGGATAGCAACGTTTTACAAACGTTTTACGCAAAATGCACCTCTAGGCTCGCCACGGGGTCTTTTGGCCAGTGACGGTATCGGGGTGCCTGCTACGGTAGATTGACGCGCTAACCCGTAGCGGAGGAACTCAATGAGCTTCATCACACGTCCCGTGTTCGCCCTTGCGGCGATGGTCATTGGGCTGGCCGCACTCCTTGGGGGCTCCCTCGGAATCGTCACTGCACATCAAGGGTCGCTTGAAGGCCCGAGCGCTGGCCGGGCGACCGCATTCAACCTGGTTGGTGGTCCGTTCTTTGAAGACTTGCCCCCGGCCACCTTCATGTCTTGCATTCCCTCGACGGCCTGGGTCTCGATTTATACCTGGGATGCGGCGAACCAGGAATGGAAGCATTACTTCAATCCCGCGACCGTCCCAGCCTACGTGAACTCGCCAAGTGCGGGGGGCATCGACACGATCAAGAAACTTGCGGGCCTTGTGGTGCTGAGCACCCAGGCAGTCCCCAACGCGAAGTTCAAGGACCGAGCCGCGGACACCTGTTGATCAATCCTTGCCACTGACTCCAGGCGGCGCTCCCAAACCGGAGCGCCGTTTTGCTTTGCCGTATACTCGAGGCATGGCCACCGTCTCCGAACATGACCGTGAGCACTTCCGCAAGCTCGGCCGCTGGAAGTATGCGAGCCACCGCGACGCTCTGCGGGAACACCTCGCCCTCTCAGGCCGTGAGCGCCTCGTCCGCTCCTTTCGCATGATGTTGGCCGGGCCGATGTTCGCGGCCCAGTATCCGATGCCCGACGACGACCATCCGGAGGAGTTCTATGAGCGCGCTCGAAGACTCGGCCTATATCGGCCCTGATGCCGCCGCACGGGAACTCGTCGATGAGCTAGCCATGATCCTTGGCGACTTCGGTGACCGCTGCGTGATCATCGGCGGCGTAGCTCACAACTACTGGCGGGAGCCGCGCTACACGAAGGACGTTGACTTCACCCTTGCGGCCGATCGGGAGCTATTTGAATTGCTCAAGACACGAATGTTAAGCGCGGGCTTCATCGTCGGGCGTCTTCAGGACCAGGGCGAGCCCTCCGGCCCTGGCTTCGTCCGTTTCAGCGAGCCTGGCACGAATAAGATTGTCGAGTTCCTTACGGCGAAGACCGAGTTCCAGGATCTGCTCATCCGTCGCGGCGTTCCGGTAGCGCCCGATCACCCGCTTCGGGTTGCCACGCCGGAAGACATCATTGTGCTCAAGCTGATCGCGAACCGTCCCCAGGATCATGTGGACACCCTTAATCTTGGACAGATTGATGGGCTTGACTGGGATTACATCCGGCACTGGTGCCGCGAGTGGAGCGTCGAAGATCGGGCCGAGGGCCTGCTGGCCGCACTTGCGCACGATCGGGCGCGAGTGGCGGAACTATTCGCTCCACAAGTTTATGATGCCGACGGCGATTGAGCCGATTCTCCTGCTACACTTGCACCGTCGGGTGACTGGCGACGCGCGGTGTACCGCGGGGGAGCCCGGCCTCGTCAATGGTCGTTCGCCTGGGCCGCGTTGAAGTGCTGAGGACTGAGGTCTGAGGACTGCGTGGCCCCGCCACCGCGCCTCCCCCTCATCCAGCGCACACGGCCCACCCAGCGTCATCCCGAGGAGGATCGATCATGCGCGCATTGCTCGGCGTCTACGACAAGACCGGCATCGAAGACTTCGCCAGGGGTCTCGTCGATCTCGGCTGGGAGCTCGTCTCCACGGGCGGCACCTTCGCTGCGATCGACACGGCGGGCATCCCCGTCCGTAAAGTGGAGGACATCACGGGGTTCCCGGAGATGCTCGACGGGCGCGTGAAAACCCTCCACCCGGGCGTCCACGGGGGCATCCTCGCCCGCCGCGATCTCCCCGCCCACATGGACGCGATTGCATCCCACGGTATCGACCCCATCGACCTCGTTTGCTGCAACCTCTACCCCTTCGTCGCCACCGTCACGAAGCCCGGGGTGACCTTCGAGGAAGGCGTCGAGAACATCGACATCGGCGGGCCAACGATGCTGCGCGCAGCCGCGAAAAACCACCGTGATGTCATTGTCATCGTGAACCCCGGGGACTACGGGCTGGTCCTCGATCAGCTACGCGCGGGCGGCGTCGACGTGGGCGGCCGCAAGTGGCTCGCCTTCAAGGCATTCGCGCATGTTGCCGTCTACGATAGCGCCGTCTCTGAGTGGCTCTGGAAGCAGATAGATCCCGGCGCACCCCAACCGCTGCTGACGAACCCCATGGAACTTGCGCAGACGCTGCGCTACGGAGAGAACCCGCACCAGTCGGCGGCGTTCTACGTCGACCGTTCGCTGGGTGAACAGGGCCACGGTGGCATCGCCACTGCCGTCCAGCATCACGGCAAGGAGATGTCCTACAACAACTACCTCGATGCCGATGCCGCCTGGAACGCAGTCAACGATTACCGCGGCCCGACCTGTGTGATCGTGAAGCACACGAACCCCTGCGGAATCGCCACCCGAGACGATCTGCTCGAAGCCTACCGCCTCGCCGTCCGCGCCGACGCCACCAGCGCGTTTGGGGGCATCGTTGCCTTCAACCGGCCGGTGGACGACGCGCTAGCGCGCGAACTGCGCGAGTTCCGCAGCCCCAACGACGGCGAAACACGCATGTTCTACGAAATCGTGGTCGCGCCCGGATACAGCGAGGAGGGGTTGACCATCCTCAAGGGCAAGTCCAAGGACCTGCGCATCCTCGAAGCACAGCCTCACCGCCCCGGCGGCCGGACGTTCCGCCAGGTCGGTGGCGGCTGGCTCGCCCAGGATAGCGACGACCTCACGCCCGAGGAGATCGAGTTCAAAGTCGTGACCGAGAAACAGCCCACGCCGGGGCAGATCGACGACCTGCGGTTCGCCTGGCGTGCCGTCAAGCACATCAAGAGCAACGCCATCACCGTGGCAAAAGACGGCCGCCTGCTTGGCATGGGCAGCGGACAGCCCAACCGTGTGAAGAGCGTCGAGATCGCGATGGAGAAGGCCGGTAACGAGGTCAAGGGCGCTGTGCTCGCCAGCGACGCATTCTTCCCGTTCGCCTGGGGCGACTCCATCGAGAAGGCCTGCCAGGCGGGCATCGCCGCCATCGCCCAGCCCGGCGGCTCGCTTCGCGACAAGGACGGCATCGACTGCTGCAACAAGTACGGCGTGGTGATGGTGATGACCGGGTCGCGCCACTTCCGGCACTAGCTCTCGGAGGCCGCGCCACGACTTGAAAATGGCCCCACAAACGAACGGTCGTCTCCCCCTGGGGGTGAGGGGACGCTGCCCACAGCACCCGATACGTCGCTACGTTCACCCCTTCTCGTGTGTGTCCACGACATATCATGCTCCCAACGT
>JBKKBS010000226.1:0-2984 GCA_046713815.1 Tepidiformaceae bacterium | reverse complement strand
TCAGCCACAGGGGCGTTACACCAATACCTACCAACTGAGCGACAGCGCATCGTGGTTGCGCGGCAAGCACGATCTGCAAATGGGCGGGAGCTGGCAGCGGAATCACGTGAACCCGTACAACTTCGCCGCCCGCTTTCCCCTGGCCACGTTCGGATTCAGCCCGGCGGCGCCCTCGAGCGTGTCGTTGACGTCGGCCATGTTCCCCGGCGGCATCGCCGCGGCGGACCTGAACAACGCGAACCTGATGGCGGCGTGGCTGGGCGGTGTCGTGTCGCAGGTCGGGCAGACGTTCCAGGTACGAGACGCGACATCGGGCTACGTCTCGGGTATTCCGTCGAACGAGAACTACACGTTCAACAACGTGGCGACCTACCTTCAGGACAACTGGCGCATCAAGCCGAGCGTCACGATTCGCGCCGGCCTGAAGTGGGAGTACTACAGCCCGCTCAGTGAAGACGCGAATCTCGGTTTCCTGCCCGCGCTGAACGGCCGGTCGATCGACCAGGTGATGCTGGATCCCGCCACCACGGTCACCTTCGTGGACGGGGGTTTCTACAAGAAGTATCTCAATAACTTCGGACCGAACGTGGGATTCGCGTGGGACGTGACCGGCGACGGCAAGACGGCTGTCCGCGGCGGCTATTCGCTCAGCTTCGTGAACGAAGAGTCCGTCACCGTGGGCCGAGCGGCCGCCAGGGGAAACGCCGGCCTCAGCAGCGCCGCGCTGTTGACGAACCAGTACAAGACCGTCGCCTCGGGTGTGCCCGTGCCGCCGACGCCGACATTTCTGACGACACGGACGCTGGCCGATCAGATCGCCCTCAGCGCGACCGGCGTCCTCTGGGGGATCGACCCGGAGATCCGGTCGCCGAAGGTGCACTCGCTGAGCGTCGGGATTCAGCGTCAGTTGCCGCGATCCACGTCCGTCGAGGCGCGCTACGTCGGCACGCTGGGCCGGGACATCTGGCGGGGCGTCGACTACAACCAGCTGAAGATCAGCCCCGAGTTCGCCGCCGATTTCGCGCGCGCTCGCTCTAACGGGTACCTCGCGCAGCAGGCGGGCTTGCCGTTCAATCCCGCCTTCAATGCGGCGGTGCCAGGGAGCCAGGCGCTGACCATCCTCCCGAGTTTCGGGTCGCTGACCAACGCCACGGTCATCACCAACCTGCAGACAAGTCAGGTGGCAGCCCTCGCCGATTTCTACATGACGAACCGGGTCGCCGGCGCGCTCGCCACGTTCATGCCGAACCCGGGCATCTATGCGGCGCAGGCCATCGGCAACGGCGGTTTCAGCGATTACCATGCGCTCCAGCTCCAGTTGACGCGGCAATACCGGAGCGGATTGTTCGGCGACGTGAATTACACGCTGTCGAAGACCCGGACCGATTCTGCGGGCACCGCCCAGAACCGGTTCGAAGCGTTCATGGACAACCTGCGGCCAGAGCTCAGCACCGGGCGGTCGTTCTTCCACCAGACCCACGTCATCAACGGCGGCGCGATTGCCGAACTGCCCTTCGGCGCCGGCAAGCGATGGCTGACGTCGAGCGGCCTCATGGACGCCCTCGTCGGCGGCTGGCAGACGGCCGCCAGCCTGACCTGGCAGAGCGGGTCGCCGCTCAGCCTCTTCTCCGGGCGGGGCACGTTCAACCGCGCCGGACGGTCGAGTTGCTCCGAGGTCGTGTCATTTACGTCGTGCAATACGGCCGTGACGTCGATGTCCGCCGACGACATCAAGAAACTGATGGGCATCCACAAGACCGAGGACGGACGCATTTACTGGATCGATCCGAAAGTCGTCGACCCGGCGACCGGCCGGGCGGTGGGCGCGGACAACCAGGCCAATTCCGCCGGCTTCGCCGGGCAGGCGTTCTTCAACCCGCTCGCCGGGCAGGTCGGCAACCTCGGCGTCATGACCTTCGACGGTCCGCCGCAGTTTCGACTCGACGTTGCGCTGTCGAAGCGAATTCCCCTCGGGGGCCGGTATCGTTTCGAACTGAAGGGCGAAGCGTTCAACCTGCTGAACAGGCCCAGCTTCTTCCTGGGCGACATGGACGTCAACAGCACGACGTTCGGCCGGCTGACGTCGGTGAACATCGCATCGCGCATTGTTCAGCTGTCCGGACGCCTGGACTTCTAGGCTCGCGCCCCACCTCGTCCGAGCTCGGCGCAAAGGCTTAGGAGAACTGAGGGCTCAGGGCTTACGGCGAGCCCACGGCGCACGATTGCATGCGTCGTGGGACTACGTTGGTGACGCGAAGATCTCAGCGACCGGCATCGACCAGCCCGGGAGAAGCGGCGTCGTCAGGACGTCTTCACCTTCGGCGTTCAGCTCGGCCACTCGTTCAAAGGCCGCCTCACCTCGCCGATACACCTTGACGGAGTCCAGCTCCGGATCCAGGACCCAGTACTCCTGAACGCCAAAGCGCTCGTACAACCGTCGCTTGGTGATCTCATCCGTCCGGCGGGTGCCCGGCGAGAGAATCTCGACGACCAGATCCGGCGCGCCGCGCACATGTTGCGTCGTCAGCACCTCGAGTCGCGCCCGCGAGATGTACAACACGTCGGGCTCGACGATGTCGAAATTCGAGAAGACGACGTCAAAGGGAGCGGTGAAGACACGACCGATGGAGTGATCCTTGAGGTAGCCGTACACCGACGCCAGAACGTTCGTGACCACCGTCTGATGCTTGGTGTTCGGCGACGGCGTCACGTAGTGCTCCCCATCGATGATCTCGTGCCGTCTCCCATCGTCAGGGAAACCAACGAGATCGTCGTACGTGAACTTCACGGACGGCGACACGGGGGTGTTCATGTCCTCACCTCTGGCCACACGCGGATCTTACCATCCAGTTGGCCGTGCGTCCGCCTGGGGCAGAGCCGATGCACACGACGTGCCCGCCTGGAACCCAACAAAATCGACATGGCTGATGCCGGGTACGCAGAAACTGCCATCCGGTCAGCGTCGTCGCGCGACCGGCCTGAGC
>JBKKBS010000225.1:0-3251 GCA_046713815.1 Tepidiformaceae bacterium | reverse complement strand
GCCTCGCCGGACTGGTAGGCGACCACGTCGCGGGTCACGAATGTACGCCCGTCGCGCACGCGGTTGACGACGAATCGAATGGGCACGCCGTGCTTGCCGCCGCGGAGGAAATACGCGTGGAGCGAGTGCAGGTGGACGGCTTCAATCGTCCGGTACGCGGCGGCGACCGACTGTGCCGCGACCATCCCGCCGAAGAGCCGCCCCTCTCCTGGGCCGGGGTCGCCGAGGAAGAGATCCTTGTCGAGTTGCTCGAGGTCCAGCTGATTCAGGAGCCGATTGAGGTGCGGCTGGGTAACGTCGTCATGCATTTCGACCGATTGTAACGGTGAGCAGGTTTTCCCGGCGTGTGACCCGAGGGCGTGCTATCTTCGATCCAACCGGCATACGGCCGCGTCCTGGAGGACATTGTGACGTTTTTCGCCCGATCGTTGTCGGTCGCCCTGGGGGCCGCGCTCATGGTTCCGGTTGCCGTCGCCTGCGGTGGCGGCAGTGACACAGGCAGCGACGACGATTACGTGACGGCCTTCTGCGACGCGCGGCGCCAGTTCTCGACTGACCTCGATGAGGCCGTCAAACAGGTCTCGGCAGCGGGCGGCGGAGAGTTCGACAAGATCGCCAACACCTTCGGGGAACTGGCAAACGACTTCGACGACATGAAGCCGCCGGAGGACCTCAAGGACTGGCACGATAATGCCGCCAGGCAGCTCAACTCGACGGCGGACAAGATCAAGAAGGACAAGAACCTCCAGGCCGTGACCAGCCTCCAAAGCGACCCGTTGGCGGGCATGCCCGAGGGGCCGCGCAACCGCCTGCGCGACAACGCCAAGAACCAGGAGTCGTGCAAGGGGCTCAACGTCTTCGAAGGGTAGCAGCCCCTCACCCCCGACCCCTCTCCACTGTCGTGGAGAGGGGAGACAGATGCGCGGTGACAGCCCTTCCGCCCTCACCTCCAGCCCCTCCCTCGAAGGGGAGCGCGAAGTCGTACATCGATTTAGTGGCTGTGACCGCCGGGGCCGTGCGAGTGGCCGTGGCCGCCCATGCCGAAGTCGTCGCCACCACCGAAGTCGTCGCCGCCGTCACCTCCGTCTGAATCCCACGGGGCGGGGCCGTCGCCGACGCTCGGCGAGGTGATGCCGACAACAGCGAAGTTGCCAATCGTCTTCGCCGCCTGTTTGCCGCAGGAAGCACAGGGCACGAACTGGAGCACATCAGACATCGCCATGCGGCGTTCCGTGCGTGCTCCGCAGGCCGGGCAGAGATATTCGTAAAGAGCCATGTTGAGATCGTGGACGGTCGGCCGGTGCTGGTCAACGCCGCTGGAAGCGCCAGGATCGTCAGCGGCGGACTGACAGCCGGCAGATAGCCAACAGGCAACCCCCACCGGTATGCTCGGGGGACAATGTCCGAAGAAATCGAATCCAAAATCACCGATCAGCACCGGGCCATGATCGGCCGGAAGGGCGAGCCCACGAAGGTCGTCATCAGTGCCGTAGACGCGCACCGCATGCGCGACATCCTCGAAGACACCGACCCCCGCTATTCCGACGAGACGGACCTGGCTCCGGGCTACGTGATCTCCGGATTCGGGGGCCGTCCGCGGTCGATGCCCGGCATCCTCCCCGGCGGTCTGCTCACCCAACAGGAGTGGAAGTTCATGCGTCCATTCCGCATTGGCGAAGAGCTCTCGGCCGTCAACTCGATCATCGACATCCGCGACCGCCTCGGCGGCCGCTACGGCTACAGCGTGCTCATCACCAGCAGCACCGATTTCTACGATGCCGAAGGCGAACATGTGGCAGCCTCGATGGTGACGATCACCCAGTTCGATCCGAAAGCCGGGCGCCGGGGAGACAACGAATGAACCAGCGCTACTTCGAAGACATCAACGTCGACGACGAGATGCCGACCCTGGAACGGACGCCAACGACAGACATGGCAATCGACTTCTTCGGGCGGGACAACCCGACGAACCCTGCCTTCAGCGACGCCGAGGCTGGCAAGCGCATGGGCATCCAGGGGGCACTCGTGCCGGGCATGCTAAAGATGGCATGGATGACGCAGTTCGCGAGCGACTGGGCGGGCACGGAGGGGAAGGTCGTCAACCTGCGTGCCGCTTTCCGGCGTCCCGACGTGGCGGACAACCCGATCGTCCTTGCCGGGCGCGTGGTGGACAAGCGCCAGGAGGACGGCAAGAACATCGTCGAGCTGGAGATCGTGACACTGGCCAGCGGCGAACCAAGCGTGCGCGGGAACGTCCAGGTCGAGCTTCCAAGCCGGGGATAGCGGGCTCATCCGTGGATGTCTCGTTCGCGGACAATCACCTTCGAGAGCGTTTCGAGAAGTCCAACGCGGCGGCCCGGGCGTGGGGCGTCGTTGTGGCACGAAAGTACATTCAGCGTGTCCTTCAATTGCAGGCAGCAACATCGGTGGCAGACGTCCTTGCTCTGAGTTCAGTGCGCCTCCACCCGCTGCGCGGCGAGCGAGAGGGCGACTGGTCTCTTGTGCTACACAATCGGTGGCGGGTGCTGGTACGCTTTGAGGGCCAGTCCGTCCTTGTCTTAGAGGTATCCAATCACTATGACGACTGAGGTAGCGTCCACATCGGATCTTGCGATTCCCCCGGGAGAAACGTTGCGGGAAGAATTGGAGGCCCGTTCCGTCACGCAGCGTGAACTTGCCCGCCTGGTGGGACGCGCGCCCCAAACCATCAACGCAATAATTGCAGGTAGGCAGGCGATCACGCCGGGAATGGCCCTGGCGCTGGAGTTCGCGCTAGACGGCATCTCCGCACGGTTCTGGCTCAATCTCCAGGCCGACTACGATCTCGCGACCCTGCGCGGCCGCAAATTTCATTGAAATTTCGGAGCGAATTCGACTCTGTAAGACATCAAGCGGGGGATCGTGTTGCCAGCCCGTGCGTTACCGCGGGGATCGAATACACATGGCGATCCCGCCCGCCGCAAGTCCGGATGCCCCGTCGAGCCAATGACCATCGACCCAGGACGCCCCGGAGATCCCAAAGTTGGTCTCTGCTTCGATTGCGTCCACGCGAGGCGGGTCCAGACCAGCCGTGGTTCGACGTTCTGGATGTGCGAGATGTCGAGCGTCGACGCCCGGTTTCCGAAGTATCCCGCCCTGCCCGGCCTGCGGTGTCGGGGCTACGTCGACGGCGCGGCCGGAGGCGACCCATGACCCGTGTCCGGGACGTTGGATGCAGGCACCAACCGCTCCCCATCCGTCGCGGCTCGGAC
>JBKKBS010000224.1:0-2998 GCA_046713815.1 Tepidiformaceae bacterium | reverse complement strand
GCTTCATCCCAGCGGGAGGAGTTTTAGACATGGCCCGCCGATCATCACTCGCCTGCCACCGCGCTACCGTCGCGACCCATGAGTCGGACGCCTTCACGATCTTGAGGCTGCCATTAATTCTGAAACTCTTCCCAGGGCATCCCGGGTTTCGTCGCAGACAATATGTCAACTTGACCTGCCAGGATTCTAGGTCACGACCTGGAGACGCACTGCGGGCTTTCCGCAAGCTACGCGTCCCGGTTACCGGCGAAGTAAAGCGTCGCGGCCAGGGGCACCAGCACCCAGGCCGCCAGCGCAGCGGAAAGCAGCGCCACGCCAGTGCCACGCCCAACCTCATTCGAGACATACGACCCGAGCGGCCCAAGGACGTCCAAGTCCGACTCCAGGCTCATGATCGCGAGGATTCGTACGCACTCCACTGGGTTTCCGAGCACCACCAGCAGAAGTGACCGCCCGGAGGACGACACCGTCAGCGCCAGCCCGACGGCCGCCAGGTCATACAAGAGGACAACCAGAAACCACACCACGACGGCGATCGAAAGGGCCTTAAGCCTCCCATCCGAAAACACCGAGATGAACAGACCGAGGCTCAACATCGCCGCTGCCAGCACCGCCGAGAGGCCCACGAACAACAGGTAGTGATTCACGTCGGTGATCGGGCTGAAGAGGGCCATCACCAGGCCAGCGCCCCCGAAGCCAAGGGCGATTGCCATCCATACGGCGATGACCAGTCCGAGGTATTTGCCAAGCACCATTTGGGCCGGCGAGATCGGCTGCGAAAGCAGCGTCGCCAAGGTCCCCCTTTCTCGCTCACCTGCGATGCCGCCAGCACCCAAGATCAGGGCGAGCAGCGGCACGAGCAGCAGGCAGAGGTTAATGAGCCCCGCCGTCGTCCTGTTGAATCCCTGGGCACCGAGATCACCTGAACTGCCCTGGACGATTGAGAGCGTCAGTGCCAGCACGGCGAACGTCCCCGCGAAGGCGAACAGCCAGCGGCCCCGGAACGCGTCCCGGAGCTCTTTGCGTAAAATCACATTCACTTCGTGCATCACGGTCTTCCCGCGGGGGGTGCGTTCTGGAAGGTCGTCCCATCCAGCGGGGAATCTTCGACCCTGATGTCGAGCACTCGGATGCCGGAAACCCCCAGGTGTTCCACCACCTTGGCCTTGTCCATGGCCCGGCAGGCAACAACGAGCCAGTCGCCGGCCTGTTCCACGACCCCTCCGGGGGCGACCTGTTCGATCAGAGGCGCGGCGTCCGGCGTGTGGCCGTTCAGCCGTAAATAGAGGCGGCTCAGCGGCGCGGTAACCATAGCGAAGTCGGACGCCGGTCCCAGGTAGGTGGTTCGTCCGCGGTCCAACACCAGCGCCCGGTCGGCGATATACGGGACATCTTCGAGCCAGTGCGTTGAGAGCAGGATTGCCTTGCCAGCGTCCCGTTGCGCGAGTACCAGTTGTCGCAGTTCGAGCCGGGCCGAAATGTCCAACCCCGCGACCGGCTCATCAAGGATGAGGATCGGGGGGTCGGCGAGCAGCGCCAGCGCGAGTGCCAGCCGCTGCCTCATACCGCCCGAGAGTGTACCCACACGTTTGTCTGCGTGTTCGCCCAGGCCCGCTCTCTCCACGCCTTCCCGCGCTCGCGAAGCATCGACCCGCTTCAGGTCGGCATAGAAGAGAGCGGTTTCGCTCACCGTAAGGTCACTGTGAAGGGCGGGGTGTTGCGGCAGGTAGCCAACCTTCCTCCGCGCATCCCGGCCCGATCGCGCTACGTCGACGCCGTCAACCTTCACCGTGCCCTGGAACTTCACCAGTCCCACCAGGCATTTGATCAGCGTCGTCTTTCCCGCCCCGTTGGGGCCGATGACCGCCAGCACCTCGCCCGCCGGGAGGTCAAACGTCACGCCGTCAAGGACGGTCGCGGCTCCATACCGCTTGCCAACCGCGGACGTACTTAGCACACTGCCCATCTTCTCCGCGAGTTCCCGAACGCCAGCCAGAAGACACCCGCCGGCAACGCGACGAGCCCTGCCATCAATGCTGCGGTCGCGAGCCGCGCCGCCGTACCCCCGTCGCTGGCCAGGGTCATGGTAGGCGACATCAGCGGGTACGGATCGACGGCGCGAGGCTCGGGGCGATACACCGGGAACCACTTCGCGGCGAGGTCTAGCGCCATCCGAGCTGGAGTGTAGTCGTACGCCCGCAGTGCTGGATTGTCTTCCACCAATCCGTCGTACGCACCCTGGTATCGGTAGGTCAGGTCGCCAATTCCATCGCCGTCGGCGTCGTAGCCTTCGTAGTCGTCCCAGTAGTTGCCGCGGCCGTCAAGAGACCAGCGGTTCTTGTGTTCGACGCTCCCGGCGACGGCATCCACCTGGCGGAGGTTTCCCACGAAGGTGTTGCCGGTGAACGTCACATCGGTGGTGGTGAACATGCCGACGGCAGTCTGGTTATAGCCGATCAGGTTTTCGCGGATGACGACGAAGGCTCCGGGCGTGAAGGGAGAACCTTCGAGCGCGATACCAACGCGGTTGTGGTGGATCAGGTTGCCCTCGATCTCCACGTCATCAACATCCTTGAACATGAGGCCGTAGCCCGAGGCAATCGAACGGTTATAGGCGAACTCGTTGCCGATGAACCGCGCTCCCGTTGAATACATTAGCACGCCGCCATTGACGTTGTCGACGAACGTGTTGTCGATCATCTCGTTGTGGCTTGCGTACATAAAGTGAATGCCGTACCGGACGCGCGTAACACTGTTTGCGCGGATTACGTTGTGGTCCGAGAAGAGGAGGAGCAAGCCGTCCTTCGCGCGTGTCACGGTGTTCCGCTCAAGCAGATTGCGGTTCGAGTTGTGAAGGTAGATGGCGTTCCCTTGCCGCTCCTGAGAGAAGCCGGGGATGCTCTCGATCGAGTTGTTTGTGATCGTGTGTCCGTCGGCCCCTTCGAGGACGATGCCGTAGAGCACGTCATGGATACGGTTGGAATCGACGGTGCTGTGC